>NZ_JBSGIW010000080.1:0-37804 GCF_053605265.1 Streptomyces sp. NPDC003943
TTTTTTTTTATTCACCTTTGGGGGGGGCGGTGGGGTGGGGGGTGTATCCTTGCGGATCCCCCGGCCGCCGCGCACGGCCCTCACCTGCCCTTCGGGCCTAGCGGCGGGTGCGCCGTTGGAGCGAGTTGAGTGGGATTACTTGACGACGCCGATGGACGCGTAGTCGTAGCGGCCGTTGAACGCGTCGGCCGTGTAGACGTTGGTCAGTCGCGAGCTGCGCCAGATGATGTTCTTCTCGTTGGTGAACGGCAGGTAGACCGCGGCGTCCGAGACCTTGGCGTTGATCTGCTTGTAGAACTCGCCGGCCTTGGCCGGGTCCGTCTCCTTCAGCGCCTGGTCGAACAGGCCGTTGATGGCCGGGTCGTTCAGCTCGGAGAAGTTGTTGTTGCCGGACTGCAGGATGAAGCGGCCGTCCACGAGCGGCTGCAGGAAGCCCTGGCCGGTCGGGAAGTCGGCGGCCCAGCCCATGATGATGATGCCGTAGCCCTTCTCCTTGACCACCTTCGGCGAACCGATGATGCCGGAGGACTGGGCGCCGTCGTACGCGTCGATCTGGGCGTCGATGCCGACGGCCTTCAGCGAGTTCTGCAGCGACTCGGCGGTGGCGATCTCGATCTTCTTGTTGTTGCGGACCGCGATCGTGGTCTTGAAGCCGTTCGGCTTACCGCACTTCTTCAGCGCTTCCTTGGCCTTGGCCAGGTCAGGGGCGCCGGAGAGCTTGCCGTACGGGTCGGCCTTCGGGTCGGCACCCTTGATGCCCGGGGGCAGCATGTTCGGGGCGATGTCACCGCCGGCCTGCGGGCCGCCACGGGCGGTCTGCAGGGACTTGGAGTCGGCCGCGTAGATGATGGCCTTGCGGCACTCGATGTTCGGGATGACCGTCTGCGGGAACGCCGCGTACCGGATGAAGCCGGTCTGCGGGTTGTCGACGTTCTCCTTGTGCTGCTGGAGCACCTTCTGGCGGGCCGCGGCGCCGACACCGGTCGCGTTGAGGTCGAGGTCGTACTCGCCCTCGACGAGGCGGTTGTCCATGTCGTCGGCGTTCGTGGTGAACGTGACGCTGATCTTGTCCGGCAGGGCCTTGCGGATCGTGTCCGACTTCGCGTCCCACTTGTCGTTGCGGACCAGCTTCAGGGACTTGTTCGGGGTGTACGAGTCCCACTTGTACGGGCCCGAGGAGAACGGGTGCAGACCGTACTGGGCCTTGGTGTCCTTGTCCTGGCGGACCGGCGAGGACATGGGCAGCGCCAGCATCTGCAGGAAGTCGCCGTTGGCGGAGGCGAGCTTGAAGACGATGGTCTTGTCGTCCGGCGTCTGGATGGTGCTCAGACCCAGCTTGTCCGGGGCGGTGTCCTTGTACGGGCCCGGGTAGGTCTTCTTCGGGTCGAGCATCTGCTGGAGGTAGATCGGGCCGCCGGAGATGACGTCCTGCGCCCAGGTCCGCTCCATGCCGTACTTGATGTCCTTGGAGGTGATCGGCTTGCCGTCCTCCCAGGTGACCCCGTCCTTCAGCGTGAAGGTGTAGGTCAGGCCGTCGGCCGAGACCTTGCCGGTGTCGGTGGCGAGGTCGCCGACCAGCTCGGTGGAGCCGGAGCCGGGCACGGGCTTGTAGGTGACCAGCTGACGCGTGTAGTAGCGCGCGAAGTCGAAAACGAAGCCCGTGTAGGTGCGCGCCGGGTCCCAGGAGTCGGCCTCCTGCGACGCGATGAACTTCAGCTCGCCGCCCTTCTTGTCAGAGGGGCTGGCGATCTGGTTCACGCCCGCGTTGAAGCCGGGCGCGCCGCCCTTGCCCTTGTCGCCGCCGCTGCCGTTGCCGCCGCCACAGGCGGTGGTGACGACCATCGTGGCCGCCGCGAGCAGCGCACCCGCGGCGATTCTGCGCCTCTGGGAGCTGTTCATCGTCATGGTCGTGCAACCTCCGGAGTAATGGCGGCCGTCTTGCGGTGATCCGCCGTTGGGGATTCGCCTCCTGTCGACAGCGGCAGGGGCTGGTCTTGCGGGGGGAGCGGCGTACGGTCAGCGGGAGCCCTTCGGGTCGAGCGCGTCACGCACGCCGTCGCCGAAGAGGTTGAACGCAAGCACGGTGATGAAGATCGCGAGGCCGGGGAAGATCATGAAGAGCGGGTCGGACTCGTAGGTGGTGATCGCCGTCGACAGCATCTGGCCCCAGGAGGAGGTGGGCGCCTTGACGCCCGCGCCGAGGAAGCTGAGCGCCGCTTCGGTGAGGATGTTCGTCGGGATCATCAGGGTCGCGTAGACCATGATCGGCGCGATCAGGTTCGGCAGCAGTTCCTTGCGCAGGATGTAGAACCGGCCGGCGCCGAGCGACTGGGCGGCCTCGACGTACTCGCGGTTGCGCAGGCTGAGCGTCTGGCCGCGCACGATGCGGCCCACGTACGGCCAGCCGAAGAAGCCGATCACGACGACCAGGGCGAGGATGCGGACGCCCGAACCCTCCAGGCCGAACAGCGAGTTCGGCAGCACGGAGACCAGCGCGATGGTGAAGAGCAGCTGCGGGAAGGCCAGCATGACGTCCATGACCCGGCTGAGCGCCGCGTCGACCCAGCCGCCGAAGTAGCCCGCGACGATGCCGAGGATCGTGCCGAGCGCGACCGCGAAGAGGGCGGCGGCGAAGGCGACGAGCAGCGAGATCTGGGCGCCGTAGATGATCCGGCTGAAGACGTCACGGCCGTTGACCGGCTCGACGCCGAGCAGGAAGTCGCCGCTGATGCCGCCGTAGCTGCCGATCGGGGTGCCGAACAGCGGGTCGATCTGGTCCTCGTGGAACTGGTCCGGCGGGTGGCCGAGCAGTCCGACGATCAGCGGGGCGCAGATCGCGACGAGGATCAGGAACAGCACGACGAAGCCGCCGGCGAGGGCCAGCTTGTCCTTCTTGAGCCGCGTCCAGGCGATCTGCCAGGGGGAGCGGCCCTCGATCGCCTTGGCCGGCGTGCCGGGCACGGCGTCGACGGCGTCGGCGCTCTCTGCCGCACTCGTCTCGTGCAGTGGTGCCGTCATCGTGGTGAGGACCCCTCTCGGCCGCCGGGTCGCCGGCCCTTGCCCGCCGCGGGTAGCGGCTCGGTGGAACAACTGCAGGGCACCGGCTTCGTACAGCCGAACGCCCGGTGTTCCGGGGAGTCTTCAATGTGTCCGCGATCACCCGCCAGACTCCCAGAGGAATGTTTGCGTAAACGTGATGCGGTTCGTTGTCTTCCGTTATCCGGACGCCGGGCACACGTCAGCGGACCATCTCGGCCGCTATTCGACCAGAACGGACATCAGACCCAAGTGCTGTCGCGCGGGCGGGAATTGGGGCGACAGGAAGGCCGGAAACGGACGTTTCGGAGCTCGCCCGTCCGGTTCTCAGTACGCGCGCGGGGCGGCCGGCGGGTAGCCGTAACCGGTCGCGGGCGGGGCCGCGGGGGCCGCGTGCGCGTCACGGTCGTAGAACGGGCGCGAATGGGCGTAAAGCCACAGGGCGACCGGGTCGTACGTGTCGGACATCGCCACTGTCGAGACGGGCAGGCCGTCGGGAACGGCGGCGACCGTCTGGTGCATCATCGCCCGCACGGCCTCGACGGACGCCGGCGAGGAGTCGTACAGGTCGAGGCCGATGGCGAGGTACGGGGAGCCCAGCGCCGGCTGCACCCAGGCGCGGCGCAGCGAGCGGACGGCCGGGGTGCGGTGCGCGTTCTGTGTGAGCAGCGCGTAGAACTGCGGGATCTCCAGGGCGGGCTCGGAGAGCCGCAGCGGGCCCGCGGGCATCCGGTCGAGGCCGGTGGCGATGCGGCGCAGATCGGCCCAGGGGATGCCGACACCGCCGCCGGGGGCGTGCGGATTCAGCCAGATGCCCCAGCGGTCGGGGTAGAGGGCGCGGGCGATCTCCAGGCCGGACACGAGCTCGTGGGCGCGGGTCCAGCCGGAGGCCGCGAGCTCCTGGGCGGAGGTGACGCAGGGCGCGTACCCGTACCCGTCGACCTGCATGTTTCCGTACTGGGCGTCGGGCGAGCCGGCGGTGCCCTGCCAGAGCAGCATCCGGACCTCGGAGCCGGCCAGGGCGTGCAGCAGCTGTTCGTAGGTGTCGTGCCGCCCGGGTGCCACCTGGCGCAGCATGTGCTCGACCTGTCCGGCCGCAGCGGTGCCTGACGCGCTCACCCTGGGTCCCGCCCCTCTTGTTGTACGGCGCTTGTTGTACGGCTCGCCTGACTTCGGCTGAATGAGTTCAGCTTAAACAGGGGGTCTGTCACACGGCGGCGCGCTGGAAGAAGGGGCGCACCTTCTCCAGCATCCAGTCGCCGACCGGGTCCTGGGCCACGTCGAGCAGGATGAGGTTGACCGGCCAGGCGACCTCGACCCGGCCGAGGGCGCGGCCGAGGGCGTCCAGCGGCACCGCCAGGTCGCCGACGCCGCCGAGCAGCTGGACGCCGACGAAGAGGGCGGGTTCGGTGCCCTCGACGCTGGCGAGGACGCGGCGGGCGGTGGCGACGATGCCGGTGGCCTCGAACTCGGCGGAGGCGGCGGCGAGGAAGTCGACCGGGTCGTCCTGCCAGTCGGGCTCGAAGAGCCGCACCCGGCCGCCGTCGGCGGGGCCGTCGAGTTCGGTGCGGCCGGTCCGGCACAGCTCGGCGACGGCGGGCGGGGGCAGCGGGACGCCGACGGTGCCGCCGGGGTTCACGGCGATGCCGAGCTGCGGGGGCAGACCGCGGGCGAACTCGACGGCGGGGGCGACGGTGTACGACATGTGGTCGCCGACGCAGGCGAGGAACTGCTGCTCGGAGCTGAAGACCGGCACGTAGGGCGCGCCGTCGAGCTCCAGGGTGGGCAGGTCGAGGTCGGGGCTGTCGGGGCCGCCGCCGTTGGGCAGGGGCACCCAGACGGGGCTGCGGCCGAGGACCTCGACCAGGCGGCCTCCGGCGGCGGCGTTGCCGAGCGCGGCGGCCAGTACTTCCTCGAGCTCATTGCCCGGCCACGTCACGTCCACGCTGTCGTCGTCCCCTTCTCGATGCTCCCGGTGCCGTTCAGCCGGTGCGGTTCAGCACCTTAACGGCGTCTACCTGCCTCCGTGACCGAAAGGGGATGCGGAGTGCGTCACGGCACCTCCCGGAATCCGATCTTCCGCAGGGCGTCGGCGGCGTCCCGGTCGAGCAGGGTGACCGAGGCGCAGCCCGGCGGCAGGGCGCCCGCCTCGGCCGTGCGGACCAGCCGGCCGACGGCGCGGCGGTGCCGGGCGAAGGCGTAGCCGGAGACGCCGCGGCCGCGGGAGCGCTGGCCGGCGAGCGCGAGGGCGGGGTCGACGTCGAGCAGGATCAGGTGGAGGGCGGCGCCGCGCCGCCGGGCCGCACGGGCGAGCCAGCCGCGCACCCAGGACTGGGTGCCGCAGTCGTGGACGACCACCCCGGCGCCGGAGCGCAGGACGCGGCGCAGGCCGGCGTAGTGGGCGAGCCGGGCGAGCGGGCGGTAGAGGGCGTACGGCAGGAAGCGGGGCAGCCGGGCCTCCCAGCGCTCCCGGGTGTCCTGGGAGTCGACGGCCCGGCCGTCGGCCGCGCGGCCCAGCAGCGTGGACTTGCCGGCGCCGGGCAGCCCGGAGACCACGACGATGTCGCCGGCGGCGAAGCTGAGGACGCGCGGGCTGCGTCCGCCGCGCTCGCGCAGGTCGCGCAGGAGCCGCCCGCGGCGCACCCGGCGCCGGGTGCGCTGGACCGGTATGCCGGCGCTCGTGACGTAGGCGCTGGTGTGCCGGATCGTCATCGCTCACTCCCCCCGTCGGGTCCTGCGCGGACCTCTGCCCACGAAGTGTAAAGAAACGGTAATGAGACGCAAGCGATTTGCCGCGCGGACCCGCCGTGCAATGATGAGCGCGCCACGCGCTCGCACGAGCGCGCACAACCGCATACCGGCCGCTCGAATCCGCGCGGGAGAGTCCCGGGGCACTCGTGCACCCGGGCGCCGAAGGAGCAAGTACCTCCCTTGAATCTCTCAGGCCCCGTACCGCGTGGATGAGGCAGATCTGAAAAGCGGGACGCGTCGTCGCGTCCCCACCCAAGGTGCAAGCCGAGGATGCCCTCGGTGAACCTCTCAGGTTCCATGACAGATGGGGAGGATCGTCCTCACCGTCATGTACGTCGTGCCCTGCACGCCCTGGGACCCGGGAGCCACCCCATGAGCACTGCCCCCCGTCTGACCGCCCTCGATGCGCTGCATCGTTCGCTGGGCGCGACCATGACCGACTTCGCCGGCTGGGACATGCCGCTGCGCTACGGCAGCGAGCGCGACGAGCACAACGCCGTCCGCACCCAGGCCGGCCTCTTCGACCTCTCCCACATGGGCGAGATCACGGTCACCGGTCCGCAGGCCGTGGAGCTCCTGGACTACGCGCTGGTCGGCAACATCTCCACCGTGGGCAACGGCCGCGCCCGCTACACGATGATCTGCCAGGAGGACGGCGGCATCCTCGACGACCTGATCGTCTACCGCCTCGGCGAGACGGAGTACATGGTCGTCGCCAACGCCTCGAACGCCCAGGTCGTCCTCGACGCCCTCGTGGCCCGCTCCGAAGGCTTCGACGCCGAGGTCCGCGACGACCGCGACGCGTACGCCCTGATCGCCGTCCAGGGCCCGGAGTCCCCCGGCATCCTGAAGTCCCTCACCGACGCCGACCTGGACGGCCTGAAGTACTACGCGGGCCTGCCCGGCACGGTCGCCGGCGTCCCCGCGCTGATCGCCCGCACCGGCTACACCGGCGAGGACGGCTTCGAGCTGTTCCTGAAGCCGGAGCACGCCGAGGGCGTGTGGCAGGCGCTCACCGAGGCGGGCAAGGACGTCGGCCTGATCCCGTGCGGCCTGTCCTGCCGTGACACGCTCCGCCTGGAGGCGGGCATGCCGCTGTACGGCCACGAGCTGACCACCGCGCTCACCCCGTTCGACGCGGGCCTGGGCCGGGTCGTCAAGTTCGAGAAGACGACGAACGAGGGCCGCTTCGTCGGCCGCGAGGCCCTGGAGAAGGCCGCCGAGCGCGCCGAGTCCGCCCCGCCGCGCAAGCTGGTCGGCCTGATCGCCGAGGGCCGCCGGGTCCCGCGCGCCGGCATGTCCGTGGTCGCGAACGGCGAGGTCGTCGGCGAGATCACCTCCGGCGCCCCGTCCCCGACGCTCGGCAAGCCGATCGCCATGGCCTACGTGGACGCGGCCGTCGCCGCGCCCGGCACCGAGGGCGTCGGCGTCGACATCCGCGGCACCCACGAGCCGTACGAGGTCGTCGCGCTGCCGTTCTACAAGCGTCAGAAGTGACCTTTCGGCACCCCTCCGCGGGTGCCTGACGTGACGGTGACGTGACGCATTCGTCTCAGGACACGTCTCACCCCGCAAGACCCCCGTACATCCGCACTCCCCGCATCCAGGAGAATCAGGTCATGAGCAACCCCCAGCAGCTCCGCTACAGCAAGGAGCACGAGTGGCTGTCGGCCGTCGAGGACGGCGTCGCCACGGTCGGCATCACCGAGCACGCGGCCAACGCCCTCGGCGACATCGTGTACGTCCAGCTCCCCGAGGTCGGTGACACGGTGACCGCGGGCGAGTCCTGCGGCGAGCTGGAGTCCACCAAGTCGGTCAGCGAGCTCTACGCCCCCGTCACCGGCGAGGTCGTCGCGGCCAACCAGGACGTCGTGGACGACCCGTCGCTGGTGAACACCGCCCCGTTCGAGGGTGGCTGGCTGTTCAAGGTGCGCCTCACCGGCGAGCCGGAGGACCTGCTCACCGCCGACGAGTACACCGCCTTCACCGCAGGCTGACCGAGACCCCCAGGGATCGATTCATGTCGCTTCTCAACACCCCTCTCCACGAGCTGGACCCGGACGTCGCCGCCGCCGTCGACGCCGAGCTCCGCCGCCAGCAGACCACCCTCGAGATGATCGCCTCGGAGAACTTCGCTCCGGTCGCGGTCATGGAGGCGCAGGGCTCGGTCCTCACCAACAAGTACGCCGAGGGCTACCCCGGCCGCCGCTACTACGGCGGCTGCGAGCACGTCGACGTGGCCGAGCAGATCGCGATCGACCGGATCAAGGACCTGTTCGGCGCCGAGTACGCCAACGTGCAGCCCCACTCCGGCGCCTCCGCCAACCAGGCCGCGCTGTTCGCGATCGCCCAGCCCGGCGACACGATCCTCGGCCTGGACCTGGCGCACGGCGGCCACCTCACCCACGGCATGCGCCTGAACTTCTCCGGCAAGCAGTTCAACGTGGTCGCGTACCACGTGGACGACAACGGCCTGGTCGACATGGCCGAGGTCGAGCGCCTGGCGAAGGAGCACCGCCCGAAGGTGATCATCGCCGGCTGGTCGGCGTACCCGCGTCAGCTCGACTTCGCCGAGTTCCGCCGGATCGCCGACGAGGTCGAGGCGTACCTGTGGGTCGACATGGCCCACTTCGCGGGCCTGGTCGCGGCCGGTCTGCACCCGAACCCGGTCGAGTACGCGGACGTGGTGACCTCCACCACGCACAAGACGCTCGGCGGCCCGCGCGGCGGCATCATCCTGGCGAAGAAGGAGTTCGCGAAGAAGCTGAACTCCTCCGTCTTCCCGGGCTTCCAGGGCGGCCCGCTGGAGCACGTGATCGCGGCCAAGGCCGTCTCCTTCAAGGTCGCGGCCTCGGAGGAGTTCAAGGAGCGCCAGCAGCGCACCCTCGACGGCGCCCGGATCATCGCCGAGCGCCTGGTCCAGGACGACGTCAGGCAGCACGGCGTCGCGGTCCTGTCCGGCGGCACCGACGTCCACCTGCTCCTGGTCGACCTGCGCGACAGCGAGCTGGACGGCCAGCAGGCCGAGGACCGGCTCCACGAGGTCGGCATCACGGTCAACCGGAACGCCGTTCCGAACGACCCGCGCCCGCCGATGGTCACCTCCGGCCTGCGCATCGGCACGCCGGCCCTCGCCACCCGCGGCTTCCAGGCCGAGGACTTCCGCGAGGTCGCCGACGTGATCGCCGAGACGCTGAAGCCCGGCTTCGACGCCGAGGCACTGAAGGCCCGGGTGACCGCGCTGGCGGAGAAGCACCCGCTGTACCCCGGCCTGAAGTAATTTCGTACGATTTAGTTCCGGCTTTGTTCGTACGACAGCTCCGGGGCACCGCGCACACTGGACAGTGAGCGCGGTGCCCCACCGCTTTGCCGCCCTCCCCGCTCTTCCTGCTTGTTCTGCACCACCCCGGCAGACAACGGCGTCTAGCCCCACAAGGAGTCCCCCGTGGCCATCTCGGTCTTCGACCTGTTCTCGATCGGCATCGGCCCGTCGAGCTCCCACACGGTGGGCCCGATGCGCGCGGCCCGCATGTTCGCCCGTCGCCTGAAGAACGAGGGCCTGCTCGCGCACGTCGCCACGGTCCGGGCCGAGCTGTACGGCTCGCTCGGCGCGACCGGCCACGGCCACGGCACCCCGAAGGCCGTGCTGCTCGGCCTGGAGGGCCACTCGCCGCGCACGGTGGACGTGGAGAGCGCCGACGACGAGGTCGAGCGGATCAAGTCGAGCGGGAAGATCAACCTGCTGGGCGCCCAGGAGATCCCGTTCTCCTTCGACGACGACCTGGTCCTGCACCGCCGCAAGGCGCTGCCGTACCACGCCAACGGCATGACCGTCTTCGCCTACGACGCCGAGGGCGCGCTGGTTCTGGAGAAGACGTACTACTCGGTGGGCGGCGGCTTCGTCGTCGACGAGGACGCGGTGGCCGGCGAGAACCCGATCATCCCGGACGACACCGTCCTGAAGTACCCCTTCCGCACCGGCGACGAGCTGCTCCGGCTCACCAAGGACACCGGCCTGTCGATCTCCTCGCTGATGCTGGAGAACGAGAAGGCGTGGCGCACCGAGACCGAGATCCGCGAGGGTCTGCTGGAGATCTGGCGGGTCATGCAGGCCTGCGTCTCGCGCGGCATGTCCCGCGAGGGCATCCTCCCCGGCGGCCTCAAGGTCCGCCGCCGCGCCGCCACCTCCGCCCGCAAGCTGCGCTCCGAGGGCGACCCGGCCGCGCACGCGATGGAGTGGATCACCCTCTACGCGATGGCCGTGAACGAGGAGAACGCGGCGGGCGGCCGCGTGGTCACCGCCCCGACCAACGGCGCGGCCGGCATCATCCCCGCGGTCCTGCACTACTACATGAACTTCGTGCCCGGCGCCGACGAGGACGGCATCGTCCGCTTCCTCCTCGCGGCCGGCGCCATCGGCATGCTCTTCAAGGAGAACGCCTCCATCTCCGGCGCCGAGGTCGGCTGCCAGGGCGAGGTCGGCTCCGCCTGCTCCATGGCCGCCGGCGCCCTCGCCGAGGTCCTGGGCGGCTCCCCCGAGCAGGTCGAGAACGCGGCCGAGATCGGCATGGAGCACAACCTGGGCCTGACCTGCGACCCGGTCGGCGGCCTGGTCCAGATCCCGTGCATCGAGCGCAACGGCATGGCGGCCGTCAAGGCCGTCACCGCCGCGAAGATGTCGATGCGCGGCGACGGCAGCCACCTGGTCTCCCTCGACAAGGTCATCAAGACCATGAAGGAGACCGGCGCCGACATGAGCGTGAAGTACAAGGAGACCGCCCGCGGGGGCCTCGCGGTGAACATCATCGAGTGCTGAGCGGCTGAGCGACGACCACGGTGGGTGTGCCGCGCCATGCGGCACACCCACCGTCGTACGCGTCAGGAGCGTCCGTTACGAGGCACGCCGGGCGAACGCACGGGCGGCCCGCCGGCGCTCGGGGTCGAACGCGTCGACCGCGCCCGCGCCCTCGTTGCCGGGGCCGCTGTTCCAGCCGCCGATCTTGCGGGCGACGCCCTTGAGCCGCGGGTGGCCCGGCTTGACCGCGATCTCGAAGTGGGACTCCTTCGGCGTCGTGAAGTCGCCGCCCCAGGCGACGACGCCGTCGAGCTCGGCGAGGATGTCCCGGACGACGACCAGCTCGTTCGGGTAGAGGTTGCCCTTCGAGCCCGCGGGGTACCACGTGGGGCGGATCGCGAGGGCGCTGCCGGACAGGTAGTTCGACTCGTACGGCTCCGTCACGGCGCGGTCGCCGGTCCAGCCGTGCACGTCGCCGGGGCGCAGCGTGTCGATCTCGTAGTGGAAGCGCCGGGCCACGTGCAGCAGGACGGTGGCGGCGTCGCCGTCGGCGAGCGGGACGCGCTCGCCGCTGCCCTCGATGGCGTGGCTGTTGGCGTGGGCGAGGACGGACCAGCCGTTGCTGGACGTCGTCGGCTGCCAGGTGCGGCTGTCGGCCAGGGCCGGGGCGGCCCCGCCGAACTCGACCAGCGTCGCGGCGACCGCGACACCGGAGGTGGCGCCGATGAACCGGCGCCGTGAGAGACCGGTCAGGTTCATGACTGGTGCTCCTTTCTGGACGGGCTGACAAGACGTGCGAACGCGAACCGCAACAGGACGGCGAGCGCGACCAGGGCGACGACGGCGCAGATCACCACGGTGGGATTGACCCAGGCGGGCACCAGGTCGTAGTCCGCGTTACACTTGTTGTGCAGGGGGAAGAGCTTCGAGAACTCCTCGGTGTGGACCTTGCGATAGGCCTCGTCGTAGTTCTCGTGGCGCAGGTAGAGGCAGGTCTTGCGCACGTCGAGACCGCCGGTGAACAGGCCCCAGAGCCACGCCACCAGGCCGGCGCAGAGCGAGACGGAGAACACGCGCGCCCACCACACGGGGCGCCGCCATCTTCCGTCCCGCAGTCCGCCGGCGATGCGGAACAGGTTCCACAGGTTCCACAGCGTCCATCCGGCGAAGAGGATGAGGCCGAGGGGTACGAGGATGTGCTTCATGCTGCTGTTCTCGCCGATCGTTACCGGGCGGAGCGCGCCTGGGCGGCCTTGAGGTACTTCTCGTGGTTCGCCTTGAGCCGGGTCACGCTGCGCGTCTCCATGCCCATGCGGGCGAGCAGCGCGTCGACGAAGCCCTGCTCAAACCGCTGGAGCTTGTCGAAGCCACCCGGGAGGTTCTGGTAGGCCGCGGGCAGCGCCGCGCCCGCGTAGCCGATGAGGTACCCCTGGGCGACGGAGAGCGTTCCGTCGACCGCGGTCAGGGCGACATGGGCGGAGTTCTTGCAGTCCGTGGCGTTGCCCCACCGCCCGGTGAAGTAGTTGTTGAAGCGGCGCAGACCGCCACCGCCGTTGTAGTGCGCCTTCATCGCGTCGACGATGTTCTTGCCGCCTCGCACGGCCTGCGCGAGGAGGTAGCCGTCGGCGTCCTCGATCATGTCGTTGATGCCGAAGGACGAGGCGACGCCCGGGACGCCGAGCTTGGCGTGGGCGAACGCCAGCGGATCGGCGTACTGCTGTTCGGAGTTGCGCCAGTCGGTCCAGAACGTCATCAGGTCGCCTGCCCAGCCGCCCACGTCACCGCCGTTGGCGGACTTCTTGTCGCCCGGCTGGCTGGTCAGCAGGTGGGCGTTGGCCGTGGCCATCAGGTGCTCGGAGCCGAGCTGGTAGCCGGTGAAGGGATCGGTGAAGAAGGGCTTGACGCTCATGCCCCTGGAGTCGCAGAAGTCGACGAATCCGCCGTCGTAGCCGCCGATGAGGTACCACCAGCCGAGCTTGTTGGCCGTGTCCTTGTTGCCGTACGCGGAGTGCCGGATGTACTCCATGACCAGCTGGCTCTGCTTCTGGCCGGTGGCACCGTACTGGCCCGCCAGATCGTACAGCTTCTGGACATAGGCGATGAAGTCGTCCGCCGGGCCGCCCGACTGGTTCACCGAGGAGACACCGAGGTCGAGCCCGGAGGCGACATCGTTGTCCAGGTCGAAGGAGTCGGTGCCGTTGGTGACCTTGAACTCCTTGATCTGGTTGAACGCCCAGTTCCGCGGGATGGGGAAACCGAGGTTTCCGGAGAAGCCCCAGGACATGCCGGAGACGAAGGAGAACCGGGCGAACGTCTTGTTGCTGACGGTGCTGCAGACGTTCCGGGAGCCGTAGACACCGTGCGTGTACTTCTTGCCCTGACTGGCGAGGGCCGCCTGCACGCCCTGGAAGTACGGCACGATGGCGCTCGCGATCTCCTCGCTGGTCGCGTCGTAGTCGACGGCGAAGTAGATCGTGGTGCCCCGGTTGAAGCCGTAACCCTCGGCGCACTTGTGGGCGTTCAGACCGTGCTGGTAACCGGTGGTGTACGAGAAGTCCGACAGCTTGCGGGCGTTGTCCTGGTAGATCGGGAAGACCCGCAGCCCCGCGCGGAAGATGGTGTCCAGCTCCCCCGGCTTGATCTCCTTGTCCAGGGTCGAACCGGGCGGGTCGAATATGTAGCGGCCGACGAACCGGTAGTTGTTGTCGTACAGCCACTTCGCGCGGGACGCGGTGATCTCGTACCGCGTGTCCGACGCGGTCGCCTTGCGGTCGGGATCACCCATGGAGACCAGGAGCTGCGCCCATGTCTGGAAATCGCCGGTGCGGTTCTCGCCGAGCTTGTTGAACTTCTGGAACGCGAGGACCCAGTCGCCGAGCTTGCTGTCGAACGTGGAGCGCCAGGTCGTGACGACGGGGTCGCCCTCGGCGTCGAAGGTCGGCGAGTTGAAGAGGCACGCCGCCGAGAACAGCTGGACGAAGACTCCGGTGGCGCCCTCGGAGAGGGTGTGGGACCGCAGTCCCGCCTGCGTCGCGGGGCCGAAGGCGCCGTTCGGCGCGGCGATGCCCAGCTCGTACTGGAGGGCGATCATCAGCGACTTCTGGACGTCGCGGGAGTAGATGCCGTCGCAGGGGCCGATGTTGTAGGCGTCCTTGTTCCAGTAACGGCTGTTCAGCCACTGCTGGATCGTGCGGATCCCGTCGCTGCCGCCGGCCACGACGACATAGGCGTCCATGTTGAGTAGGGCCTTGGCGACCTTGGCGTTGATGACGCCCGGGCCGCCGATTCCCATGTCGGCGCGGAGCTTCGACACGGCGTCACGGGTGACACCGGTGAACCAGCCCTCGCTCTTGGGCTCCACGGCCCAGTACCCCTTGCACCACATGGCGAACTCGAGGATCGCCACGATGTTGCGGTTCTTGTCCCAGCCGAAGCCGATGTCGCCGAGCGCGGCCAGCTTCGAGTAGGTGGTCGGGCCGAAGGAGGCCATGACCGGAGTGATGCCGAGTTCCTTCTGCAGGCCCATGATCAGGGAGTTCATGGTTCCCCAGCCCGTGCGGCCGTCCTCGGGACACCTGACGTATCCGGCGACGTCGCCGTACGTGGAGTTCACCCACTTCTGGGCCCGGAGAACTTGCTCGTCCGCCACAGCTCAGTCCTTTCGTGCGTACTGGAGCGGACGTGCTGGTGTCGGCGCGGCGTGACGGCGCTTCCCCCTGTGGATGCGGGTTGGTCGGTCCCGCACGAGAAATCCGTGATCCGCCCCCGTTGGATGGATTTCCGGTTGCCGAAACTACCCACGCCCCGGTGGCCTGGACCAGTGATCTTCCGGCCACGGGTGCCCGTGTTGCGGTGATTGTCATCACGTGCCGGATCCGCGAACAGTGGGAACCTTTGGGGACCGCGGGTCGTCCGCGCACGTGAGGCGGCCGGCCCCCGGAAGCCTCCCGGGGCCGGCCTGTTCCTCCGTCAGGCGCGGACCCAGAGGACGATGACGTCCTGGCGGGTGGAGCTGAAGGGCTCGCAGGAGAAGATCGGGCCCCAGACCTGGTAGCCGGCCTTCCCGGCGGCCTGGCAGTCGGCGTACGAGGCGTAGGAGCCCTGGGCGTAGTAGCCGGGGCCCGGGTTGGCCTGGGCGGCGCCGGCCGCGCCGAGCGCGAGGGCTCCGGCGGTCACGGCGGTGGCGAGAGCGGCAGCTGTGCGGCGGTACATGGCATGTCCTCCTGAAAACGCCGGGATGCCCCGGCGGAGTACCTGACGATGCGATGTGGTGCGTTACGTACCGGCTGCGCAGCCGGGGACGAACGTATCGTCAGGGACACGCCCGCACAATAGGTCTAGGCCAATCCCCCGCGAAGACCCGGCGAAAAGCGGCTCACTCGGGCAGCAGCCAGTGCGGGTCCGGCACCACCGTGAGCAGCGCGGAGACCAGCACCACCGCGGCGAGCACGCCCAGCTCCACCCGGGCCGGGGGCTGCGCGTCGGCGCCGCGGAGCATGCGGCGGCGGGCGGTGAGCGCGAGCAGCGCGGTGAGGCCGAAGAGGGCGAGCTTGACCAGCAGGACCCTGCCGTACGCGGTGCTGAACACCCCGTCGAGCGGGAGCCGGCGCAGGGTGGAGAAGGTGCCGGTGACGCAGAGGGCGCCGAAGACCCAGGCGGCCATCCTCGCGTAACGCGTCAGCACCTCAGGGGCGCCGCCGCGCAGCCGCATGGTGCGCAGCACGTGGGCCAGCGTGCCGAACCACAGCGAGGCGGCCGTCAGGTGGACCACGGTGAGGCCGACGCCGATGGCCGGGCTGTACGACTCGGGGTGGGCGCGCATCGCCTCGGCGCCGACCGCGACGGCGAGCGGGAGCGCGGCGAGGGCCGGGCGGCGGGTGACCGCGCAGACGGCGGCGAGGACGAAGGCGTTGGCCGTGACGAGGATCAGCCGGCCCTCGCGGAGCCCGTACACGGTGCTGAGCCCGAGTCCGCTGACGGCGGCGAGCAGGAGCAGCAGTCCCACGGAGGCCGCGCAGCCCAGGGCGGCGGCGGGCAGGGACCAGCGGCGCGGCAGCGGGCCCTCTCCGGCGATGCGGACGCCGGCGAGTTCGCCGACGGTGCCGGCGAAGGCGACGAGGACGAGGAGCCGCAGCAGGGTGATGGTGCCGGCGGCGGGGATCACGAGTTCGCCGGTGCCCGTCTGGGCGAGCCCGGCGCCGAGGAGCGCGACGGCGAGGACGGCGGTTCCGGCGAGAACCGCTGCCGTCAGGCGGGTCGGAGTGCCGAAGGGTCCGGGGAGCGTCACCCCATGATCGTCACCGGGGTCCGGACGGGCGGCAACTCACGTACGTACGCATGGTCGTACGCGGTCCGCGAGAGGCTCGGCGGCCCCGCGCCCGCCCGTCCGCCGGACAGACCTTAGGCCTGCTTGGCCTTACTGAGGTGGGCCCAGAACTCCTCGAAGGTGAGCTTGCCGTCGTCGTTGCCGTCGCGCTGGGCGATGATGGCCTCGGCGACCGTCTCGGTCACGTTGAAGTCACCCATCTCGGCCATGACGTGCTTGTACTCGGCGGCCGTGATGAAGCCGTCCCCGTCCACGTCGAACTTGTTGAATGCCGTGCGAGCCGACTCGATGTCCGCCACTGCTTCCGCCCCTTCATGGTGCTTCGGTACTTCGATGTAGGGGGCCAGATTAGCGGGGCGCCGCCGTGTCGCATGATGGGGGCATGAGCGCTGACACGGCCGGATCGGTGGCGGGGGTACTGGCGGCGGCGGCCCGGGGGGACTTCCCGGCGCCGGACGGTTCGACGACGATCTTGCCGCAGCCGAGCGGCCGCGACGCGGGCGTGCTGTCCTTCACGGCGCACTCGGTGGTGTTCCTCGACGAGGACCCGGAGTGGATCCGCGCCGAGCTGGCCGCGGCGTCCGCGGACCCGCTGGTCGCGAGCATGACCCCGGCCTTCCTGACCGCGCTGACGGCCCGCACCGGCCGGTACATGAACACCATCGACCTGATGACGGTCGCGGACGCGCTGCCGGGCGACCCGGGGATCGAGCTCCGGGAGATCGACGACCAGGAGCATCCGCGGGTGGCCCGGGCGCTGAAGTACCGCGACGACGTACGGGTGTGGGTCACCGACGGCGGTCTGGTGACCCTGGGCCGGGGCGTGGCGGGCCGGACGGAGGTCGCGGTCGAGGTCGACGAGGACGTCCGCCACCGCGGCCTCGGCCGCGCCCTGGCGACCGCGGCCCGCCATCTCACCCCGGACCCGGTCGTCTGGGCCCAGGTCTCCCCCGGCAACGCCCGCAGCGTCCGCACGTTCCAGGCGGCGGGCTACCGAGCGGTCGGGGCCGAGGCCCTGCTGGTGGCCCGCTAGGCGCTAGCGGAAGATGCCGGTGTGGCCGAGCGAGTAGCGGCCCGGCTGCGGGTACACCGCCAGGCCGTGCGGGCCGCTGCCGACCGGGATGCGCGCCAGCTGGCTGCCGTTCGTCGTGTCGATCGCGTACACCTCGGAGTCGTAGCGGCCGGAGAGCCACAGCACCTTGCCGTCGGCGGAGACGCCGCCCATGTCCGGGGAGCCGCCGTCGGGGAGCCACCACTTCTTCGTGAGCTTGTTCTTGGTGAAGTCGAAGACGGAGACGGAGCCCTCGCCGCGGTTGGAGACGTACATCTCCCTGGAGTCGCGGGAGACGTAGAGGCCGTGACAGCCCTTGCCGGTGGGCAGCAGGGTCGGGGTGGTGAATCTGTCGCCGTCGAGGACCCACATGCCGTGGGCCATCATGTCGGCGACGTAGAAGGTCTTGCCGTCCGGGGAGATCTTCACGTCCTGCGGCATGGCGCCCTGGAAGGGCAGTTTCTGCTGGCCGACGACCTCCATCCGCTCGGTGTCGACCTTGAGCAGCTCGCCGGAGAACTCGCAGGAGACGATGAAGTAGCGCCCGTCGGCGGAGAAGTCGGCGTGGTTGACGCCGTAGCAGGTGACGGGGACGGTCTTCTTCCGCTCCATGGTGTGCGGGTCGCGGAAGACGAGCTCGCGGTCGAGCGAGGCCATGACGACGGCGTACCGGCCGTTCGGGGTGAAGTACAGGTTGTACGGGTCGTGGACCTCGACGGGTTTGCCGGCGGTGCCGGTGGCCGGGTCGATGGGGGTGAGGGTGTGGCCGCGGTCGTTGTTGACCCAGAGGGTCTTCATGTCCCAGGAGGGGACGACGTGCTGCGGCTGGTTGCCGACCGGGATGGTCTCGATGACCTTGTAGGTGGCCGGGTCGATGACGGAGACCGTGTTGGAGTTGGTGTTGGGGACGTAGACCCGGGAGGGGAAGTCCTTGACGACCGGTGAGAGCGCGTTCGGCCGGTCGGCGGCGTAGACGTCGTCGGGCTTGAGCAGCGGCGGCATGCCGGGCAGTCCGGTGGGCACGGGGGTCCGCTTCTTCGGTACGGCGGGGAGCGCGCCGGCCTCCTTGGTGCCGCCGGTGCGCGGGGTCGCCGGGTGGGGGCTGCCGCAGCCGGCCAGGCCGGCGCCGAGGGCGAGCAGCAGGGCGACGGCGCCCAGGGTCCTGGTACGAGTCGTGAGTTTCGGCATCAGCTCAGCAGCTCCGTGGTGGTCACCGCGCGCAGGCCGCGGCGGTCGAGGTCGGCGAGGAGGTGGGGCAGCGCGGCGACGGTGTCCGGGTAGCCGAAGTGGAGGCTCACGACGGAGCCGGCCCGGATCCGGCCGGTGACGTTGGCGACGACGGCCGCGGGTCCGGGCGAGGTGAAGTCGAGCGAGTCGACGTCGTACGACAGGACGTGCGGGTAGCCGGCGCGGCGGGCGGCCCGCTGGACGACGGCGCCGGCGTGCTGGGTGCGCGAGGGCCGGAACCAGGTGCCGATGGAGCCGGTGAGGCGGCGCAGCCGGCGCGCGCAGCCCTCGATCTCGGCGAGGGCGTCGGTCTCGGCGAGGGCGTCGATGCCGATGTGACGCTGGGTGTGGTTGCCGAGGTCGTGGCCGCCGTCCAGGATGCGCCGGGCCATCTCGGGGTGCTGGTCGAGCCACTCGCCGACGGCGAGGACGGTGACGTGGGCGCCGGCGTGCTCGGCCCGGTCGAGGATCGCGCGGGCGAGGGCGGGGTCGCCCTGGCCGTGGAAGGTGAGGGCGACCCGGGGGCGGTCGGGCGGGCCGCTCGCGATCTCGGTGGGGCGGCCTGGGTAGCGGCGGGGCGCCGGGGCGGCGACGGGGGCCGCGGGGGCGGGGCTGTGCGGCCCGGGCTCGGGGCGCGGCTCCGTACCGCAGGCGGTGGCGAGGGCTCCCGCGAGGGCGGTGGCCGCGCCGGCCCGGAGGGCACCGCGGCGGTCGGTCGGCATCACGGGCACCATTTAAAGGCTGTTAAGCCCGAAAGATAACGATTGAGCCGATTCAGGACGTTTGCGGGTCGCGATCAGCCGTCCAGCATGCGGACGAGCCGGGGAAACACCCGATGAACCCCATACTTATTCATCGTTTACAAGGCAGGTGCTCTAGGTCACCAACGATTCATCGGCGATGAATCCCTGTATGTCCGGATATGACACGGTAGGGACTTTTGGCACCGAGGCCACCTGTCTGCCATAGTCGATGACACGACCCCCATTGACCCGGGCCAGGTCGACATAGCTGCCGTGGGCGACACCCCCCCTAGCCCACGGCGCTCCACACGAAAGCCCCCAGGCGCCCCACCAAGGCGGACGGGGGCTTTCGTGCGTCCGGGCGGCCCTGAGGTATCAGCGGTCCATGACCCGCATCTCGAACCAGGTGGTCTTGCCGCGCGGCGCCAGGTCGACCCCCCAGCGGTCGGAGAGCTTGTCGACGAGGAAGAGGCCGCGGCCGCTGGTGTCCAGCTCGTGCACCGGCATCAGACAGGGCAGCCCGCGCGAGGGATCGCGGACCTCGATCCGGATCCAGCCGCGGCGGCGCAGCATCCGCAGTGCGAAGACCCGGGCCCCGGTGTGCCGGACCGCGTTGCCGACGAGTTCGGAGACGAGCAGCACCGCGTGCTCGGAGATCTGCGGGTTCAGTTTCCAGTGGCGCAGCACCACCCACTCGGTGAGCCGGCGGGCGAGCGCGGCGGACTCGGGGCGGGACGGCAGCCGGACGTCCTCCTCGGCCGGGTTGCCGTACATCGCCAGCGCCTCGGTCGCCAAGTCCTGTACGTCCGGGGCCGGTTCGTCCTCGGCGCCCGGCGCCCACCGTGCGGCGGTCGCACCGCCACGCTGCCGCGGTTGTTCCGTACCCTCCAGGCCCGCCATGCCCCCATCATGGCCGGACCGAGCCGCCCGCGGGGCCGTTCCGGGGGAATCGCCCCCCGGAATCGACAATTCCACGAGACTGACGGAGGCATATGCCAAAGTCAGTCGAAAGACGGTCGCGGGACGGTCGGGCTCAGACGAACTTGGCCTTGCCCGGGCCCTCCTCGACGAAGCTGCGCATCCCGCGCTCCCGGTCCTCCGTAGCGAACAGACCGGCGAACCAGGTGCGTTCGATGGCGAGGCCGGTGTCGATGTCCGCCTCCAGCCCCTGGTCGATCGCCTCCTTGGCGGCCCGCAGCGCGACGGCCGGGCCCTGCGCGAGCTTCGCGGCCCAGGCGTGCGCCTGCTCGTACACCTCGTCGGCCGGGACCACCCGGTCGACCAGGCCGAGCTGGAGCGCCTCGTCGGCCTTCACCATGCGGCCGGTGAAGATGAGGTCCTTGGCCTTGGAGGGGCCGATGAGGCGGGAGAGCCGCTGGGTGCCGCCGGCCCCCGGGATGAGGCCGAGCAGGATCTCGGGCTGGCCGAGCTTGGCGTTGTCCGCCGCGATCCGGTAGTCGGCGCACAGCGCCAGCTCGCAGCCGCCGCCCAGCGCGTAGCCGGTGACGGCCGCGACGACGGGCTTGGGGACACGGGCGATCGCGGTGAAGGAGTCCTGCAGCGCGCGGGACCGCTTGACCATGGCCACGTGGTCCATGACCTGCATCTCCTTGATGTCCGCGCCGGCCGCGAACACCTTCTCGCCGCCGTGGATGACGACCGCGCGGACGTCGTCGCGGTCGGTCACCTCCTGGGCCAGCTCGCGCAGCCGGTCCTGGGTGGCGATGTCCAGGGCGTTCATCGGGGGACGGTCGAGGCGGATCGTGCCGACGCCTTCGGCGACTTCGAGGTTCACAGTCATGGTCCGAAGGTTAGCCGCCGTTAACGCGAAGGGCCCCGGTGCGGTTGGTCACAGCACCGGGGCCCTGTCGGCTCGTACGGGACGAGACTTACGCCTTCCACTCCGACCAGGACATGTTCCAGCCGTTGAGGCCGTTGTCCGGCTGGATCTGCTTGTCCTTCGAGTTCTTCACGATGACGACGTCACCGATGAGCGAGCGGTCGTAGAACCAGGCCGCCGGCGTCGAGCTGTCGCCCGCGCCGCGGGCGTCGCGCAGACCGACGCAGCCGTGGCTGGTGTTGGTGTTGCCGAAGATACCCGGGGAGCCCCAGTAGTTGCCGTGCACGAAGGTGCCGGAGCTGGACAGGCGCATCGCGTGCGGCACGTCCTTGATGTCGTACTCGCCGCCGAAGCCCACGGTGGCCCCGTTCATGCGGGTCACCTTGTACTTCTCGCTGATGACCATCTGACCGTTGTACGTCGTCGTGGACGGCGCGCCCGCGCTGATCGGGATGGTCTTGATGATCTTCCCGTCGCGCTCGACCTTCATGGTGTGCGCCGAGGCGTCCACCGTGGAGACCTGGCGGCGGCCGATGGTGAAGGAGAAGGTCTTCTTCTGCTTGCCGTAGACGCCCGGCCGGCCCTCGACGCCGTCGAGATTCAGCTGCACGGTCACCTTGGTGCCGGCGGCCCAGTAGTTCTCGGGACGGAAGTCGAGGCGGTCGTTGCCGAACCAGTGGCCCTCGATCGGCACGGCCGGCACGGCCGTCACCTTGATGGCGCGCTCCACGGCCTCCGGGTCGGTGATGCCCCGGGTGAAGTTGATGGAGACCGGCATGCCGACGCCGACGGTCTCGCCGTTCTCCGGCGTGTAGTGGCCGATGAAGGTGTTCTTCGGGACGAGCGTGGTGAAGGTGGTGTCCTTCGCCGACTCACGGCCGTCGGAGTCCTGGGCGATCGCGTGCACCTTGTACTGGGTGCTCGCGGACAGGTGCGCGGTCGGCTCCCAGCTGGCGCCGTCGGCGGAGATCTTCCCGTCGACCTTGTTGCCCTCGGAGTCGGCGACCGTGACCGTCGTCAGCTTGCCCTGGTCGGCCGTCACCTTCAGCGCTCCGCTGGTGGCGACGGAGTCCGCGCCGTCCTTCGGGGCGACCGTGACGACCGCCTGCGAGGCCGCGTTCTCCTGCTTGCCGCCGGCGCTGCCCGCCGGATCCTGGCCCCCCTTGCCGCCGCCGGTGGCACCGCCGCCGCCCCCACACGCGGTCAGGACGAGGAGCAGCGTCCCCGTCGCCAGGGCGCCCAGGCGGGCGCTGCGGCGCCGTCGGCCCGTGGCCGCCTCGGATATCGGCTGCCCGTTCACTATGGATCTCTCCCCTCGCACGACCCGGCACCGCCAGGGCCCCACCCCCGTGCGCATCCTCTCGCGCACACGGCGTTAGATAATCACACCGTGGGACACGAAAGTTCCTCGTGAATGTCACCGTTCAGTCGCAGTTGCCGTGATAGAGCGGAAGCTGCCCCCTCACTTGGCTTCCGAACCCGGGGCCGAACCCTCAGTTCAGGGCCGAGCCCTCCTTCCAGCGGCGCCACTCCACGTTCCAGCCGCCGAGCCCGTTGTCCGGGGCGACCTGCTTGTCGCGCGAGTTGACGACCTCGATCACGTCCCCGATCAGCGTCCGGTCGAAGAACCAGCCGGCCGGGGTGTCAGCGCCGCCGCCCTTCACGTCCCGCAGGCCGACGCAGCCGTGGCTGACGTTCGCCGAGCCGAAGGTGTCCGCCGAGGCCCAGTAGTTGCCGTGCAGGAAGGTGCCCGAGTCGGTGAGACGCATCGCGTGCGGCACGTCCTTGATGTCGTACTCGCCGCCGAAGCCGACCGTCCGCCCGTCCATCCGCGTCACGTCGAACAGCTCCGTGACCACCATCTTCCCGTTGTACGTGGTGGTCTTCGGCGCGCCCGCCGTGATCGGCAGCGTGGTGAGCGGCTCGCCGTCGCGCAGGATGTCCATGGTGTGCTTCTCGGCGTCGACGCGGGAGACCTGCGAGCGGCCGACGGTGAAGCCGACGGTCTTGCGCTGGATCCCGTAGACACCCGGCGCGCCCTCGACGTCGCGCAGGGCGAGGTCGACGGTGACCCTGGTGCCCGGCTGCCAGTACGCGGCGGGGCGGAAGTCGAGCCGGTCCTTGCCGAACCAGTGGCCGACGACCTCCACCGGCGGGTCGGAGGTCACGCTGATGGCCCGCTCGACCTCGGCGCGGTTCTCGATCTCCCGGTTGAAGGAGAAGGAGACGATCATGCCGACGCCGACCGTGGAGCGGTTCTCCGGCTTGAAGTAGCCGATGAAGCGGTGTTCGGGGACGACGGTGGTGAAGGTGGTGTGCCGGGCCGAGCGGCGGCCGTACCCGTCCAGGGCGACCGCGTCCACGCTGTACTTGGCGGCGAGCGCGAGCCGGGTGCCGGGCCGGGGCCGCCAGCGCAGCCCGTCCGCGGAGAGCTCCCCCGCGAGTTCGGTGCGCTGGGCGTCCTCCACCTGGACCACCGTCACCCGCTCCAGGCGCCCGCTGTCGACCGAGATCTCCACCGGGTCCCCGGCGAGGACCCCGCGGCTGCCGTCCTCCGGGCTCACCCGGATCACATCGCCCGGCGCCCGGGCCTTTCCGGGCAGGGGGCCGTCGAAAAGGCCGCCGCCCGCGCCGCCGCCGTCCGTTCCGCTGCAGCCCGCCAGGCCCGCGAGCAGGCCCGCCACGGCGAGCGCGAGCCCCGCCCGCTTCAGTACATGTCTCACGCCCGGCCCAACGACGGCCCCCCTCCAGGGGAAACGTGCGCGCGCGGCATGTTGGGAGCGCGGCCGACCGGGCAGAACAGTCGGGAGGACGTACGGGGAGCCGCGGCCGGGACGCCGCCCTGCGCCGTACGAGAGCCGCGGGAGGCCGGACGGTGTCGAGCGCAGCCGAGCAGGAGGCGGTACGTCAGCGTGCCCACGAGCCGCGGGTGCCGGTGGTGTGGCCCGGCGCGCCGACGCCGCTGGGCGCCCGGGTCCGGGTCGGACCGGACGGCGCCATGGGCACCAACTTCGCGCTGTGGGCGGGCGGGGCGGAGGCGGTGGAGCTGTGTCTGTTCGCGCCGGACGGCACGGAGACCCGGCTGCCGCTGACCGAGCTGACCCATGAGATCTGGCACGGCTTCGTGCCCGGCGTCGGCCCCGGCCAGCGGTACGGCTACCGGGTGCACGGCCGCTGGGACCCGTGGACCGGCGCCCGCTGGAACCCGGCGAAGCTGCTCCTCGACCCGTACGCGCGGGCCGTCGACGGCGACTTCACGCTGCCGCCGGAGGTGTACGGGCACGTGCGCGACTGGCCGCAGCAGCATGTCGCCGACACCGTTCGCGACGAGCGGGACTCCGCCCCGTACGTCCCCAAGGGCGTCGTCGTGCAGGACGACGACGACTGGTCGGACGACCGCCGGCCCAAGACGCCCTGGCCGGACTCGGTCATCTACGAGCTGCACGTCCGCGGCTTCACCATGCGCCACCCGGGCGTCCCCGAGCACCTGCGCGGCACCTACGCCGGCCTGGCGCACCCGGCGGCCGTCGAGCATCTCGTACGGCTCGGGGTGACGGCGGTCGAGCTCCTGCCGGTGCACCAGTTCGCGCACGAGGACCATCTGCTGCGGCGCGGGCTCTCCAACTACTGGGGCTACAACTCGATCGGCTACTTCGCCCCGCACGCCGGCTACTCCTCGTCCGGCACCACCGGGCAGCAGGTCGGCGAGTTCAAGCGGATGGTGCGGGCACTGCACGCGGCCGGGATCGAGGTGATCCTCGACGTCGTCTACAACCACACGGCGGAGGCCGGCGAGCTGGGCCCCACGCTGTCCCTGAAGGGCATCGACAACCGCGGCTACTACCGGCTCCAGTCGGACGCCCGCCGCTACGCCGACTACACCGGCTGCGGCAACACCCTGCACGTGGTGCAGCCGCAGGTGCTGCGGCTCATCACCGACAGCCTGCGCTACTGGGTGACCGAGATGGGCGTGGACGGCTTCCGCTTCGACCTGGCCGCGGCGCTCGCGCGGTCGATGCACGACGTCGACATGCTCTCCCCGTTCCTCGCGGTCATCGCCCAGGACCCGGTGCTGCGGCGGGTGAAGCTGATCGCCGAGCCGTGGGACGTCGGCAACGGCGGCTACCAGGTGGGCGCCTTCCCGCCGCTGTGGACCGAGTGGAACGACCGCTACCGCGATGCCGTACGGGACTTCTGGCGCGGCGCGCTGCCGGACGTGCGCGACCTCGGCTACCGGCTCTCCGGCTCCAGCGACCTGTACGCGTGGGGCGGCCGGCGCCCGTACGCCTCGGTCAACTTCGTCACCGCGCACGACGGCTTCACGCTCCGCGACCTGGTCACGTACGAGCGCAAGCACAACGAGGCCAACGGCGAGGGCAACCGGGACGGCACCCATGACAACCGGTCCTGGAACTGCGGCGTGGAGGGCGAGACCGACGACCCGGCGGTGGGTGCCCTGCGCCGCCGCCAGTCCCGCAACCTGCTGACCACGCTGCTGCTGTCCACCGGCGTGCCGATGCTGGTCGCGGGCGACGAGATGGGCCGCACCCAGGGCGGCAACAACAACGCCTACTGCCAGGACAACGAGATCGGCTGGCTCGACTGGACGCTGCCGGAGGAGCCGGGCCGGGCCCAGCTGCTCGCGCTGACCCGGCGGCTGCTCGCGCTGCGCCACCGGCATCCGGTGCTGCGCCGCGGCGCCTTCTTCTCCGGCCGGCCACAGGGCGCGGACGGGCTGCGGGACCTGGCCTGGTTCACCACCGAGGGCACCGAGATGACCGAGCGGGACTGGTACGCGCCCGCCGCCACGCTCGGCCTGTACCTGTCGGGCCGTGACATACCGGGCCGGGACGCCCGCGGCGAGCAGGTCCTCGACGACAGCTTCCTCGCGGTGCTGCACGCCGGACCGCGCCCGGTGCGCTTCCGGCTGCCGGGCCGGCCGTGGGCGGACTCGTACGAACTGGTCGTCGACACCGCCCTGGAGGACCAGTCCGGCCCGCCGGGCACGGTGTACCCGGGCGGGGAGAAGCTCACGGTGGCGGAGCGGTCGGTGGTGCTGCTGCGGGTGGTGGGGGTTCAGGAGAGCTGCACGTAGCAGGTGTAGTCGCCCTCGATGTCGACGTCCGGGCCGGTGTAGGAGGAGCTGGAGGAGCCGGCGCCGTAGGTGTAGTACGTGCCGGCCGGACGCGCGTCGCGCACCCAGGCGGCCGGCGCGGAGTCGAACCTGCCGCCGCAGCGCTCGCCGGCCTTCTTGTCGGCGACGCCGGTCGGGTTGCCCTCGATGCTCTCCTCGATCTTCACCTGGCCGAAGACCCGCAGGTCGGCGCCCGTGCCGCAGGGCACGGCGCGGACCAGGGCGAGGCTGCCGGCGAGGCCGGTGTCGGCGGAGCCGCAGGCGCCGGGCTTCAGCTTGAGGAGCGGGGTGAGGGCCTTCTCGGCCTCCTCCAGCCTGCCGCTCTTCCCGGCGGCCGGGGCGGGCACCTCGGTACTGCCGTGGCCGGTGAGGACGTACTCGGCCTTCAGGGAGGTGACGCCCTTGAGGACGCCGTCCTGGTGCAGGGCCTTCAGGAGGGGCGTGTAGTCGGCGCTGGCGCGGGTGAGCCGGCCCTGCCCGTCGAGGACGACGGTCAGCGCGGCGCGCGCGGTGCTCCTGAAGTACGCCGGTGAGGGCTCGATGCTGGCCGGCAGCGCGTCGTCGGCCGTGCGGGGCTCGATGGCCAGCTCGTACGTGCGGCTGCCGTCGGCGCCCTTGACCGGCTGCTTCCTGGCGTAGGAGTTCCGCACCACCTCGGCGAGCGTCCCGCCGTACGGTGCGGCGTCGCCGGCCCTCGTGAGGATCCCGCCGAAGAGGTCGACGACGTCCATCGACGCCTGCGAGGAGTAGCGCAGCCAGCCGCCCTGCCGGGTCCGGTAGTCGACCTGGTTGCCCTGGATCTCGTACGCCTCGGTCACGTGCGCGGCGCCGGGCCGGCCGCCGATCTCGGCGGCCGCGTTCTCGGGGAAGCGGCGCGGGATGTCCAGGATGCGCTCGGCGTGCGCGGTGTCCTTGGCGTAGTCCTGCGTACCGGTCGTGCGGTCCACCGCCGTGCCCCCGGCCGAGCCGTAGCTGAGCGTCCAGGTGAAGGCGGACGAGCCGGCCGCCGAGGTCGCCCGGGTGGCCGCCGCGAGCTGGCCGTCGAGCCGCACGTCGAAGACCGGCGTCCCCGACGGTGACGGGCTCGCCGCCCCCTTGGCGTCGCCCGCGCCGCCCGACTGGCACCCGACCAGCGCCGTGAGCAGCAGAGCCGCCGCGGCACCCTGACGAAGAGTGTGTGTGGTCCCCACCCTTGTGTTCCTCATTCCCGCCCCAGGATCGATGGGCGGTGATCCTACGGGACGGGGTTCAGCCGCTGCGCCCGAGGATGCCCCGCTCGTAGCCGACGGCGACCGCCGCGGCCCGGTCCTTGGCGCCCAGCTTGCCGAAGATGTGGGTGAGGTGGGTCTTCACGGTGGCCTCGCTGATGAACAGCTCGGCGGCGATCTCACGGTTGGAGGTGCCCCTGGCGACGAGTTCGAGGACCTCGCGCTCGCGGGCGGAGAGCGACTCGTCGGCGGGCGCGGCGGGGGTGCGGACCCGGCTGACGAGGCGGCCGGCGACGGCCGGGGAGAGCACGGTGCGGCCCTCGGCGGCGGCCCGGACGGCGGCGAACAGCTCCTCGCGCGGGGCGTCCTTGAGGAGGTAGCCGGTGGCGCCGGCCTCGATGGCGGGCAGGGTGTCGGTGTCCGTGTCGTACGTGGTGAGGACGAGGACCCTGGCGCGGGCGCCGCGCCGGGCCAGCTCGGCGATGGCGTCGACGCCGCCGCCCCCGGGCATGCGCAGGTCCATCAGGACGACGTCCGGGTCGAGCCGCTCGGCCAGTTCGACGCCCTCGACGCCGTTCGACGCCTCGCCGAGGACGCGGAAGGCGGGGTCGGCCTCGAACATGCCGCGCAGGCCGTCCCGTACCACCGGGTGGTCGTCGACGAGGAGGAGGGTGATCTCAGTCATGGTGATCATCATGGCGCTCGTCGGGGTCCGCCGGTTCGCGAAGCGGCACGCGCGCGCTGACGGCGGTGCCATGACCGGGCTCGGTCTCCAGGGTGAGGCTCCCGGCGAGCCGTTCGGCCCGCGCGCGCATGCCGTCGAGGCCGAAGCCGCCGGCCCGGGAGCGGGCGGGGACGGCGGCCGGGTCGAAGCCGTGTCCGTCGTCGCGCACGTCGAGGGTGACCTCGTCGCCCATGTAGGAGAGGGTGACGCCGGCGCGGGCGGCGCCCGAGTGGCGCTCGGCGTTGGCCAGCGCCTCCTGGGCGATCCGCAGCAGCGTGGCGGCGATCTCGTCGTGCAGCGGGAGCTCGGTGCCGGTCACGGTGAACCGGGCGGCGACGCCGGTGCGTTCGGACCAGGCGGCGACGGTCTTCTTCAGCGCCTCGGGCAGGGTGTCGTGCTCCAGGGCGACCGGGCTGAGGTTCTGCACCGAGCGGCGGGCCTCGCCGAGGCTGTGCCGGGCGAGGTCGGCGGCGCGGCCCAGGTGGACCCGGGCGAGCTCGGGGTCGGTGGTCATGGAGACGACCTGGAGCTGGGCGATGACGCCGGTGAGCCCCTGCGCGATGGTGTCGTGGATCTCGGCGGCGAGCCTTCGCCGCTCGTCGGCGACGCCCGCCTCGCGGGCCTGCACGAGGAGCTGCGCCTGGAGCACCGCGTTCTCGGCGAGGGCCTGTTCCAGGCGCGCGTTGGTGCGGGCGAGCGTGGCGGCCTTCTCGGCCTCCTTCTGGCCGAGGTGGGCGAGGCCGAGAGCGAGGCAGGCGTTGATGACGAACAGCCCGCCGAACGCCACCCATTGGAGCGCCGAGCGGGGCGGCAGGCCGCCGGACTGGGATCCGGCGAGGGTGAGCGCGACGGCGAGCAGTCCGGCCCGGCCCGCCGCCGGCCGGGGCGGAAGCAGGTGGTAGGCGTCGAAGTAGCCCATGCACGCGAAGACGGCGAAGAAGGGGTTGATCCAGGTGAGCGCGAACGCGAGGGCCGTGCGGAGCACGAAGTAGCAGGTGGAGGCGGGGCCCGGAGCGCCTGGGACGAGGTGGACGATCGCCCGGCCGGGGCGGGGTTCCACCGGCTCCGGGTCGGGCCGGCCGCGCTGGTGGAGGGTCCACCAGAGCTGGAGGGTGAACACCGCTGCGACGAGCGCGACGGCGACGAGCGGGCGGGGGCTGTGCGGGATCTGGTCGGCCGTGGCGACGGCGAGGACGGTGGCGATGGCGAGCAGCCCGTACGGCCCCCAGCGGAAGAACTGCCGCCAGCGTGCCTCGACCGTCGTGGCACCCGTGGCCGTGCCGGTGCCGCCGCTCGTGGTCGTGGTCACTTCGCCCCTCATGTACGTCACTCCCAGCGGAACCAGCGGACCGCCGCCCCGGTGAGCAGCACCGCCCACAGGGCCATCACCCCGAGCGCGCTCCAGGCGGGCCAGTCACCCGTGGCGGCGGCGTCGAGCGCCCGGGAGGCGGCGCCGCACGGCGTGAACTCGACGATCTCGCGCAGCGTATCCGGCATGCCCTGGACCGGCAGCCAGACACCCGCCGTGAACATGCTGGGGAAGTAGACGGCCGAGCCGACCGCCTGGGAGATCTTCTGGGTGCGGGAGACCGCGCAGACCGCCGCGCCGAGCGCGAGGGTGCCGGAGACGGCGAGGAACAGCGCGAGGGCGTAACCGGGGATGTTGCCGGGCAGCGCGACGTCGAAGGCGATCCGGCCGGTGGCGATCACGAGCAGCGCGGAGACGAGCGAGGCGGCGCCGTTCAGGGCGAGCTGGGCGCCGAGCAGGGCGCGGGGGCGGACCGGGGTGGTGGACAGACGGCGCAGGATGCCGCGTTCCCGGTAGCCGGTGAGCACCGGCGGCATGGCCTGGAGGCCGGCCGTGATCAGGGCGAAGAGGACGGCGACGGGGACGTAGAAGTCGATGACCCGGCGGCCGCCGAAGTCGGCGGACGGCTCGCGGAAGGACGGGATGCTGCCGAGGACCACCAGGAGCAGGGTGGGCGCGATCATCACCCAGAACAGCGCGCCGGGTTCGCGGGCGAAGAGGCGGAGTTCGGTGCGCAGCAGGGTGCCGGCGGTGCGGCCGCGCGGAGCGGCCTGAGCGGCGTGGGCGGCGTCCGGGGTGGTGGCGGTGGTGCTGTTCACTGGTCGGCTCCGGTCAGGTCGAGGTAGGCGTCGTCGAGGGTCGCGTCGGTGACGCGCAGGCCGCGGGCGGTGAGCCCGCGGCGGGCGAGCAGCTGGACGAAGGCGTCGACGGTGGCGTCGGTGCCGGTGACGACGGTCCGGCCGCCCTGGGTGTGCACGTCGGTGGCGCCGGGCAGGGCGAGCAGTTCGGCCCGGTCGATGCCTGCGTCGCGTCCGTCGTCCTCGTACGAGACGGACTTGGCCGCCCCGGCCCGGCGGATGAGTCCGGCGGGGGTGTCGAGGGCGGTGACCCGGCCGCGGTCGATGACGGCGACCCGGTCGCACAGCCGCTGGGCCTCCTCCATGAAGTGGGTGACGAGGAGGACCGTCACGCCGGCGTCCCGTACGGACTCGACGAGCGCCCAGGTGTCGCGGCGGGCCCGTGGGTCGAGGCCGGTGGTGAGCTCGTCGAGGATCACCGCGCGCGGGTTGCCGACGAGCGCGAGGGCGATGAAGAGCCGCTGCTGCTGCCCGCCGGACAGCTTCGCGTACCGCGTGCCCAACTGGGCCGTCAGGCCGAGCCGTTCGGCGAGGATCCGCCAGTCGGCGGGCCGCTCGTGGAAGGACGCGTACAGTTCGAGCGCCTCGCGGACGGTGAGCTTGGGCTGGAGCGCGCTCTGCTGGAGCTGGACGCCGAGCAGCCGGGTGACCTCGGCGTGCCGGGCGAAGGGGTCGAGTCCGGCGACCCGGACGGTGCCGGCGTCGGGGACGCGCAGTCCGGCGACGCACTCGACGGTGGTGGTCTTGCCGGCGCCGTTCGGGCCGAGGATTCCGAAGATCTCGCCTTCCTCGACCGTGAACGTGACGCCGTCGGCGGCCTTGCGCTCGCCGTAGGACTTGTGCAGGTCCTGAACCTCGATCATGGGCATGGCTCAAGGTTCGGCCGCGGGGCCGGGCGGCGGTATCGGCCATCGCGCTCGAACCGAGATCAGCCGATCGGTTGATGGCGGCTACGACCGGCGGGCCGTCCGCGGCTCCGACCGGTGGCCGTCCCGGCTCCGACCGGTGGCCGTCCCCGGCTCTGACCGGTGGCCGGAAAACCACATGAGCGTTGTCAGGGGTGAACCTTAGGCTCGGGCCTGATGCCCTCAGAACATGTACCCACCAAGAATGCGGCCCCCGGCCGCTCCACCACCCGTACGCTGCTGCGGCTCTGGCCGTACGTCGTACCGGTGCGCGCCCGCCTGTTCACGGCCGCGTTCGTCGCGATCGTCGCCTCGCTGCTCTCCATCGTCATCCCGCTCGTCCTGAAGTGGCTGGTCGACGGCCCGGTGGCGGCGGGCGACACGACAGGGATCTGGTTCGGCGCCCTGTACCTGCTGCTGCTCGGGATCGCGGAGGCGGTCCTGTTCGGCATACGGAGATGGCTGGTGGCGCGGCCGCTGGCGGGCGTCGAGGCGACCATGCGGGCCGACCTCTACGGGCGGCTGCAGCGGCTCCCGATCGCCTTTCACGACCGCTGGGCGTCGGGGCAGCTGCTCTCGCGTGCGACGGGCGACCTGATGATGGTCCGGCAGTTCCTGGCCTTCCCGCTGACCTTCCTGCTGGTCAACGGCGTGACGATCCTGGCGGGTTACGCGCTGCTGCTCGCCCAGGACTGGACGCTCGGCCTGGTACTGCTCGGCCCGGCCGCGCCGCTGGTGGTCCTCAGCTCGCTCTTCGAGAAGAAGTACGCGGTGGTGGCGCGGCGCGCCCAGGACCAGGTGGGCGACCTGACGACGGTGGTCGAGGAGAGCGTGCTCGGCATCCGGATCGTCAAGGGCTTCGGGCGCCATCGCAGCCAGGCGGAGGCGTTCCGGACGCTGGCCGAGCGGCTGCGCGGCACGGAACTGGTCAAGGCCCGGCTGCTCGCCGGGATCTGGGCGGTCATCACGCTGCTGCCGGAGCTGGCGGTGGGCGCGGCGCTGGTGCTCGGCACGGTGCAGGTGGCGGACGGGACGCTGTCGGCGGGCACGCTGGTGGCGTTCCTTTCCACGGCGCTCGCGCTGCGCTGGCCGGTGGAGTCGATCGGCTTCCTGCTGGCGCTGGTGCAGGAGGCGGCGACGGCGACGGAACGGTACTTCGAGGTGATGGACGCGGCGGAGGAGACGGATCCGGCCGCCGTCGACGGCGCTCCGCAGGACCTCGTGGCGGACGGCGTGCGGTTCGAGAACGTCAGCTTCCGTTTCCCGGACGCCCCGGCCGGCGCGCCGCCCGTCCTCGACGGTGTCGACCTGCACATCCGGCCCGGCGAGACGCTGGCGCTCGTCGGCGGGACTGGCTCGGGCAAGACCACGCTCACCGCGCTCGTACCGCGGCTGCACGAGGCCACCGGCGGGCGGATCCTGCTCGACGGCGAGGACATCGCGCTGATGCCGCGGGAGCGGCTGCGGTCGCTGGTGTCGGTGGCGTTCGAGGAGCCGACGCTGTTCTCGGCGACCGTCGGCGCGAACGTCCTGATGGGCGCCGGGCCGGACGCCGGCGAGCCGGAGCTGCGGCGCGCGCTCGCCGTCGCCCAGGCCGACGGCTTCGTGGACCGCCTCCCGGACGGCGCCGCGACCGAGGTCGGCGAGCAGGGCCTGAGTCTCTCCGGAGGCCAGCGGCAGCGCCTCGCGCTGGCCCGGGCGGTGGTCGGCCGGCCGCGCTTCCTGATCCTGGACGACCCGCTGTCGGCGCTCGACGTCCACACGGAGGCCCGGGTCGAGGCGGCCCTGCGCGAGGTGCTGCGCGACACGACCGCCCTGGTCGTCGCCCACCGCCCGTCCACGGTGCTGCTCGCCGACCGGGTCGCCCTGCTGTCCGGCGGCCGCGTCACGGCGGTCGGCACCCACCACGAACTGCTGCGCACCAGCGCCGAGTACGCCTGGCTGATGTCCGGCGAGCGCGAGGAGGACCGGGACCGATGACGGACACGAGCACGGGGACGCCGTCGGCGCCCGCCGACCGCCCGACGCCGGGCGCGGCCGAGCAGGGCCGTGAGCCGGCCGGAGACCGGCCCGCCGCAGGCTCGCCTGCCGGCGGCCGCGACCTGCCCGGTCCGCCGAGCGCGGCCGGGCAGGCCGGGCAGACGGGGCGGGCCAGGCAGACGGCGGCCCAGCAGGCCGAACAGGCCGGGCAGGCCGAGCAGGCCGGGCAGGCCGAGCAGGCCGAGCAGGGCAACCAGACCGGGCAGGCCACGCAGGCCGGGCGGACGGCGGCCGGGCAGGCGGCGCCCGCCGGCCGCGGCGCCTCCGTCGATCCCTTCGACCAGGACGACCTGCCCGTCGCGCCCGGTGCCACCGGGCGGCTGCTGCGTTCGCTCCTCGCCGCGCACCGGTGGCGGGTCGGCCTGGGGGCGCTGCTGCTGCTCGTGCAGCAGGCGGCGCTGCAGGCGGGGCCGTTGATCGTGGCGTACGCCCTCGACCGGGGCGTGCCGGCCTTCCGGGCCGGGGACCACGGGCCGCTGGTCGCCGTGGCCGTCGGCTATCTGCTGTGCGCGGCGGCCGGCGGGCTGCTGCAGTACGCGTTCGTCCGGGTCGCGGCCCGGGTCAACCAGGACGTGCTGCTCGATCTGCGCGGGCGGATCTTCCGGCACGCGCAGGTGCTGAGCGTCGACTTCCACGAGCGCTACACCTCCGGCCGGCTGATCTCCCGGTCGACCACGGACGTGGAGTCGCTGCGCGAGCTGCTCTCCGAGGGGCTCCAGGAGCTGATCGGCGTCGTCCTCTCCTTCGTGTCGATCTCGCTGGTGCTGCTGTGGCTGGATCTGGGCATCGGCGCGGTCGCGGTGGCGTCCTTCGGTCCGCTGTATCTGCTCGTGCGGATCTACCGGCGCCGCTCGGCCCTGGTCTTCGCGGAACGGTCGACGGCGGCCGCCGGGGCGATCGTGAAGTTCGCGGAGACGATGAACGGGATCCGGCCGGTGCGGGCGTTCCGCCGGGAGCGGGTCAACGACGCCGAGTTCGCGGTCCTGAACCGGCGCCACGAGCGCAGCAACGGCGACGCGCTCCTCGAAATGGCCCGCTATGTCGTCGGTTCCCGGCTCGTCGCCAACACGGCGGTGGCTGGAATGTGCCTATGGGGCGCGTGGCGGGTCGCGCACGGTTCGCTGGAGCTCGGCGTGCTCGCCGCGGCCGTGCTGTACGTGCGGCGGCTCTACGACCCGATCGACCGGCTCGGCATGTTCCTCAACTCGTACGAGTCGGCGGCGGCCTCGCTCGCCAAGATCGCCGGGCTGCTCGCGCAGGAGCCGGGCGTCCCGGAGGCGGCCGCGCCGCGCGAGCTGCCGGCCCGGACGGGGACGGCGCCGGGGCGCGAGGTGGTCTTCGAGGGCGTGCGGTTCGCGTACCGCACGGGCGGCGAGGTGCTGCCGCGCTTCGACCTGACGATCCCGGCCGGCCAGACGGTCGCCGTGGTCGGCGCGACGGGCGCGGGCAAGTCGACGCTGGCGAAGCTGCTCGCCCGCTTCTACGACCCGACCGACGGCCGGGTGCTCCTCGACGGGGTGGACCTGCGCGATCTGGCCACGCCCGAGCTGCGTCGGGGCGTGGTGATGGTGACGCAGGAGGCGTTCCTGTTCTCGGGGACGGTCGCCGAGAACATCGCGATCGGCCGGCCGGACGCGACCCGCGCGGAGATCGAGCAGGCGGCGAAGGCGATCGGCGCGCACGACTTCATCGCGGGCCTGCCGGACGGCTACGACACGGACGTACGCAAGCGCGGCGGCCGCATCTCGGCCGGCCAGCGGCAACTGGTGGCCTTCGCCCGGGCGTTGCTGGCGGATCCGGCGGTGCTCATCCTGGACGAGGCGACGAGCTCGCTCGACGTGCCGGGCGAGCGGGCGGTGCAGCGCGCGATGGACACGGTGCTCGCGGGCCGTACGGCGGTGGTGATCGCCCACCGGCTCTCCACGGTGGAGGTCGCCGACCGGGTCCTGGTGATGGAGGCGGGCCGGGTGGTGGAGGACGGCTCGCCGGCCGAACTGGTGGGCGGCGAGGGCCGGTACGCGGGCCTGCACCGGGCCTGGCGGGACAGCCTGGTGGGCTGAGGCCCGCGCGCCCGAGCCGCCCGAGCCGGCCGCGGCGGGCCCGCCGGGGCCGACCGCCGCCCCGGCGGCACCCAGCTCCGGCTCCGGCCCCGGCCCCGGCCCCGGCCCCGGCACCACGCGGCCCCGTCTCCGGCCCCGACACCGGCACCACGCGGCCCCGGTGGTGCCCGACTACGGGCGCCGTCGGGCGCCGTCGGGCGCCGTACGGTCGCACAGGGGTGTCCGCATGGCGGACGGTACGGAACGCGCCACGACCTTTTTCCGGCCCGCCGCGGGGTTCCGTTGTTGCAGCTATATGGCGCCGGACCGGGGCGGAAACCCCGAACTGACGGGGCCGAGCACGCCCTACGACACCTTCGTTCCGATTGCCGAAACGTCCGCTTAACGAACAGCGACGTACGAGCAACGGACGATTTCCAGCCAACTTGTTGACGCGCTCCTGACAGGTACCCGCCAGTACTGCCAATCTCTCCACAGCTTCATGCGAACCAACGTTCACAGATTCACCCGAACGTTGGACCACGTCGCTCCCCAGCTCTGTTTGCTCCGCCCGGTTGGCCCCACCCAGCCCTCCGGATACCCCCCTCGCAAAAGGAGTCTGCGTGAGAACCACGCCCAGCCGTCGCCTCACCGCGACCGGCGCCCTGATCGCCGCCGCTGCCATGGTCGCCGTCGGCGTCCAGACCGGCACCGCCGCCGCGTCCAACGGCTCGCTCGCCGCCGCGCCCGCGGCGCAGGCCGTTCACAACGCCAACCCCGGCAAGCTGCCGGCGGACCTCTCCCCGGCCCAGCGCGCGGCGCTGATCAAGGCCGCGCAGGCCGACTCCGCCGCCACGGCGAAGCGCCTCGGCCTCGGCGCCACGGAGAAGCTGGTCGTCCGCGACGTCGTCCAGGACCGTGACGGCTCCACCCACACGCGCTACGAGCGCACCCTGGACGGCCTCCCCGTCCTCGGCGGCGACCTGATCGTCGACGAGACCAAGGCCGGCGCCCAGACCGGTCTCATCAAGGCCAGCCGCGCCGACATCGCCAAGGTGGACACCGCCGCGGCCACCGTCGCCCCGGCCGCCGCCCAGAAGCAGGCGATCGGCGCCGCGAACGCGGCGGGTGCCGAGAAGGCCACCACCAACCGCGCCCCGCGCAAGGTCGTGTGGGCCGCCAAGAACACCCCCGTCCTCGCGTACGAGACGGTCGTCGGCGGCTTCCAGGACGACGGCACCCCGAGTGCGCTGCACGTCATCACGGACGCCAAGACCGGTGCCAAGCTCTACCAGTGGCAGGCCATCGAGACCGGCATCGGCAACACGATGTACAGCGGTCAGGTCACCCTGGGCACCGCCCCGTCGTACTCCCTCACGGACACGACGCGCGGCAACCACAAGACGTACAACCTCAACGGCGGCACCTCCGGCACCGGCACGCTGTTCACCAACAGCACCGACACCTGGGGCAACGGCCTGGCCTCCAACAAGGAGACCGCGGGCGCCGACGCGCACTACGGTGCCGCGCTCACCTGGGACTACTACAAGAACGTGCAGGGCCGCTCCGGCATCCGCGGTGACGGCGTCGGCGCGTACTCCCGCGTCCACTACGGCAACGCGTACGTCAACGCGTTCTGGGACGACTCCTGCTTCTGCATGACCTACGGCGACGGCAGCAGCAACACCCACCCGCTCACGTCCATCGACGTGGCCGCGCACGAGATGACGCACGGCGTCACCTCCAACACCGCGGGTCTGGTCTACAGCGGCGAGTCCGGCGGCCTCAACGAGGCCACCTCGGACATCTTCGGATCGACCGTCGAGTTCTACGCCAACAACTCCACGGACGTCGGTGACTACCTCATCGGCGAGAAGATCAACATCAACGGCGACGGCACGCCGCTGCGCTACATGGACAAGCCGAGCAAGGACGGCGGCTCCAAGGACTCGTGGTACTCGGGCATCGGCTCGATCGACGTCCACTACTCCTCGGGCCCGGCGAACCACTTCTTCTACCTGCTGTCCGAGGGCAGCGGCTCGAAGACCATCAACGGTGTGACCTACAACTCGCCGACCTCCGACGGCCTGCCCGTCACCGGCATCGGCCGGGACAAGGCCGCGGCGATCTGGTACAAGGCCCTCACCACCAAGTTCAGCTCCAACACCAACTACGCGGGCGCCCGCACCGGCACGGTCGCGGCGGCCACCGACCTCTACGGTGCGAACAGCGCCGAGGTCCTGGCCGTCCAGAACGCCTGGGCCGCCGTCAACGTCGGCACCCGCCCCGGCGGTGGCACCCCCGGCGGCACGGTGTTCACGAACGACACCGACGTGTCCATCCCGGACAACGGCCCGGCCGTCACCTCGAACATCACCGTGACCGGCGTCACCGGCAACGCGCCCAGCAACCTGCAGGTCGGCGTGGACATCGTCCACACCTGGCGCGGTGACCTGGTCGTCGACCTGATCGGCCCGTCCGGCACGGTCTACAACCTGAAGCCGTTCTCGTCCTCCGACTCGGCGGACAACGTCCAGGCGACGTACACGGTGAACGCGTCCAGCGAGGTCGCCAACGGCACCTGGAAGCTCCGCGTCCAGGACAAGGCCACGTACGACACCGGCTACATCAACCAGTTCAAGCTGACCTTCCCGTAAGTCCGGGAAGCCGGCGAACCGGTAGGCATGACGCAGTAAGCGGGTAAGCGGGTACTGACCGGCGGCCCCCGGGGTGGAGACACCCCCGGGGCCGCCGGCCGGTTGGGGGGCGCCCGCGCCGCCGGCCGGGCCGGTCGCCGTCTCCGACGCCGCCGGCCCCGA
>NZ_JBSGIW010000081.1:0-36985 GCF_053605265.1 Streptomyces sp. NPDC003943
GGCCGGATCCCGCGCCGGCCCCGGCGGCGACCGTGCGGTGCCCCAACTGCGGCACCGAGAACGCGGCCGGCCGCACCCTCTGCGTACGGTGTGCGCTGCTCCTCGACCCGGGGCCGCCGCCTCCGCCCAGGCCGCCGTGGTGGCGCCGGCTGCTGCGCCGCAGGCCCCGGCAGGCGCCGGTCGCGGGGACCCGCCCGCGCCGGGCCTGGCGCCGGCCGCGGGTCGCGCTGCCGCTGACGCTGCTCGCCCTGGCCTGTGCCGTCTGGTTCGGCCTGCCGCACGTGCGGAGCCTGCTGGGCCTGGCCCGGGACGAGACGGGCACGCCCGAGTCGCTGCCGCCCACGGCCGTCCGGGCGTCCAGCGCGCTGAAGGACCATCCGGCGAGCGCGGCCTTCGACGGGTTCAACAACCGCTACTGGGCGCCGGAACGGCCCGGCGCGACACTGGAGGCGGAGTTCGGGGCGCCGGGCGTCAAGATGACGAAGCTCCTGGTGTTCGGGGGCGCGTCGGCGAAGAAGGACGAGTTCCTGACCCAGGCCCGCCCGGCCCGCCTCCGCGTGGAACTGGTCACGGCGGACGGCGACACGTCGACCCACGAGGTGACGCTCAGCGACCAGCCGGGCCAGCAGACCTTCGACCTGCGCGGCTCGCGGGTGACGAAGGTCCGGATCACGCCGGAGAGCTGGTACGGGACGGGCCACGGGCACCGGCTGGCGGTGGCCGAGGTCGAGTTCTACGGCCATCGGAGCTGAGCACCACATGCCTCCGGGCCCTGGGCCGGCCCCGGGCCCCGGACCTAGGCCCTCCGGCCGTTCCGCGCGGCCGGGTCCCCCTCGTACGGTCACTGCCATGACGACGACAGGATCGGACACCACCGGGACCCTCGACGAAGCCCTCGAACGACTCCACGCCCACGGCCCCGAGCGGCTCGGCCGGCTCACCAACCACGCGCCGATGGCCGTCGAGGCGCTCGCCTCGCACGGGCAGGCGCGGGCGGTGCACCGCTGGCTGGACCTGTACGCGCCGAGACTTGAGGACTTCCCGTCCGCCGTCGAACCGGTCACGGCCGCCAACTGGCCGGCGGCGCTGGGCGATCCGCGCCGCGCCGCCGACTGGATCGCCCACTTCGGGCGCGAACTCGCCGACCGGCCCTGGCGCGACGTGCTCGCCGAGTGGTGGCCGCGGCTGCTGCCCGGCATGTACGGCGGCTCGACGCACCCGGTGATCCGCGTCGGCCACGCCGTCCGCACCCTGCTCGCCGCCGGGCCGGCCGGCCCCACCGCGCCGCGCCTCGCCGAACTCGCGCACGGCCTCGGCTACTGGGCCGCCCGCCACCGCCCCGTCACCGGTCTCACCCCGCTGCCCGGCGCCGTCCGCGCGGCCGACGCCCTCGACGCGGTGCCGCTCATCGCCGAGCAGGCCGGCGGCTTCCCCGACCGGCTGGCCCGCGTCCGCCGCCTCCCGGTGTGGGCGCCGTCGGTCACCGACCCGGACGCGACGTACGAGCACCTCGCCGAACTCGTCCGGGCCGCCACCCACCGCTACGCCACCCACGGCCACGGCGAGGAGACCATGCTCGTCCACGCGGCCACGGCCCCGAACGCCGTCCTCCGCGCCCTCCCCGCCCTCCCCCGCGCCCTGTGGGCCCCGAGCCTCGCCGCCGCCTGGACCGCCTCGGCCGCCGTCACCGCCATGTACGCCCCCACCACCGCCGTCACCCCCGCTTCGCCCGGCTCCCTCACCCCCGAGGACGTCTTCGCCCGCGCCCTCGCCCACGGCGACGAGCACGTCATCAAACTCACGGACACGGCCCTCGACGTGGGCGACGGACAAGCCCTCGCGGCGGCCCTGCGCGCGATCGAGCTCAGCGAGCCGCTGCGCTAGGCCAGGGCGTGCCTCGCGGGGATGTCCGCCGCATAAGCGGCTCCGTACGGGGCAGCCGCGTGGAAGGTACCGACACTCCAGGATCGCGCCGTCCCCGCCTTCGGCCGACGATGGGGATACCTCGACGATGGGGATACCTGCAGTGGGACGCGGAGGGACGAAGGGAGGCCCTGCCCATGGGTGCCTTGGCCGACGACGGCTACGCGGGGCGGCTGGCCGTGCGGGTGCTCGATCCCCCGCGGGAAGGGGGCGGGCCCGACGGGGGGACCGTGGTGCTCGCGCTGTCGGGGGAGCTGGACCATGACACCGCGGCGCCGCTGAAGGAGGCCCTGGCCGGGCAGAGCGGGACGCGGCGGGTCGTGGTCGACTGCGCGGGGCTGCGGTTCTGTGACTCGACGGGGCTGAACGTGCTGCTCAGGGCCCGGCTGCGGTTGCTGGACGGGGGCGGGCGGCTCGATCTGGCAGGGCTCGGCCCGCCGGTGGACCGGATGTTCGAGATCACGGGGGCACGGTCGGTGTTCCGCGTGTACGAGAGCACCGCCGCCGCGCTCGCCGACGCGTCGGCGGCGGAGGGGTCATGACGGCGCCCCGGCCTGTCGAGGACCAGGTCAGGCGGCTCACCCTGGAGGGCACGAGCGGGGCGGTGACGCGGTGCAGGGACTTCACGGCGGCGGCGCTCGCCGAGTGGGGCTGGCTGCCCGCGGCGACGCCGGAGGGCCGGGAGCGGGCGGAGGACGTGCTGCTCCTCGTGTCGGAGGTCGTGACGAACGCGTGTCTGCACGCGGGCGGGCCCGAGGAACTGGTGCTGCGGCAGTCGGCCGGTGCCATGGGGCGGCTGCGGGTGGAGGTGTCCGACCCGAGCCCGGTGCGTCCGCGCGCGCACGTGCCGCGCTCCCCCGGGCTGCCGGGCGGCCACGGTCTGATGGTGCTCGACCGGCTGGCCGGTGCCTGGGGTTCGGTGGACAAGGCGGACGGCGCGCCGGGGAAGGTGGTGTGGCTGGAGGTCAGCCGTCCGACGCCGCCGCCGTGGCGCGTGCCGCCGTACGGTCCTCGAGGAGCCCGGTCTTGAGTTCGTCGAGGATCCGGGCGAGCAGCCGGGAGATGTGCATCTGGGAGAGGCCGAGGCGTTCGCCGATCTCCGCCTGGGTGAGCTCCTCGCCGAAGCGCAGGGAGAGGATGCGCCGGTCGCGCTCGCCGAGCCGGGCGATGAGCGGCCGCAGCGAGGCGAGGTTCTCGATCAGCTCGTACGAGGAGTCCTGGGCGGCGAGCAGCCGCAGATAGGTGCGCGGGGTCTCGCTGTCCTCGTCGAGGGCGCCCTCCAGGGAGCGGGCGGTGTAGCCGCGCGCGGCGAGTTCGCCTTCCGCCACCTCGGCCTCGCTCACCTGCAGGTGCTCGGCGAGTTCGGCGCGGGTCGGGCGGTGGCCGAGGCGCTGTTCCAGCGCGTCGGCGGTCCTCGCGAGGTCGATGCGGAGCTCCTGGAGCCGGCGTGGCACCCGTACGGCCCAGCTGGTGTCACGGAAGAATCGTTTCATCTCGCCGACGACCGTCGGCAGCGCGAAGGCGGAGAACTCGATGCCCCGCTCCGGCGCGAACCGGTCGATGGCCTTGATCAGGCCGATGGTGCCGACCTGGACGATGTCCTCGATGTCCTCGGGCCGGTGCCGGAAGCGCCGGGCGGCGAAGCGGACCAGGCTGAGGTTGAGCTCCACGAGCGTGTTGCGGACGTACGCGTGCTCGGGTGTGCCCGGCTCCAGTTCGCGCAGCCTGGTGAGGAGCGCGGCGGACAGCGTCTGGGCGTCGTCCGTGGAGACCCGGGTAGGGCGGTCGATCTCGGGGAGGCCGGCCAGCGCGGCGCGCCGGGTGGACGCGTCCTGGCCGACCGTCGGGGTAGCCATATCGCTCCTTCGACGGTGCGAGCGTCCCGTGAGGAACGTCCTGAGAAAAGGATTCCCGTCCTGTCCTCTTTGACACGGATTAATGCGACTTGGTTGGTTATCGGGCGGTTTGACACGCCCTGCACCGGAAAGTCGCCATCTATGACCCTGCGCTACGACCTGACGGACCGGCCCGGAATCGTCGCGGAATGCCGCAACCTCACCCGGCGGGCCCTGCACGCCTGGTTCGGGCCTGCCGGCGCACCGGACCGGCAGCCCGTGGCGGACGCCCTGCTGCTCGTGTCCGAACTGGTCGCCAACGCCCGCAGGCACGGCGGCGTCCCGTACGAGCTGCGGCTCGACCGGTCCCTGCGCGCGGTGTGGGTGCAGGTCAGCGACACCAGCCCGCACCGCCCCCGGCCACAGAGCCCGCACCGGGCCGACCGCCCCTCCGGGCACGGGCTCTACCTCATGGAGCGGCTCGCCGTGCAGTGGGGCTCGCTGCCGAGGGGCCGGGACGGCAAGACGGTGTGGTTCGAGATGGACATACTCCCGCAGGCCGCCCGAACCGGCCGGACCTAGAGTGGACGAGGAGGGAGACCCCTATGAGGTCATGCCCACGAGGTCCTTCATGACAGAACGCACGCCACCCCCCGACCCCGCGGCTCCGCCGCCCGGCCCGGACGCGCTGCGGCGCCTGCTCGCCGGGCTCACCGCCGTACGGGACGGGGATCTGTCGGTCCGGCTGCCGGAGGGCGCGAACGGGCTCCCGGCCGAGATCGCGACCGTCTACAACGACATGGTCGACCGGCTGTCGCTGCTCACCTCCGAGGTCACCCGGGTGGCCGGCGAGGTCGGCGGACAGGGGCTGCTCGGCGGGCGGGTGCACGAGCCGCGGGCGCGCGGGGTGTGGCAGGAGCTCACCACCGGCGTGAACACGATGGCGGACAACCTGACCTCGCAGGTGCGCTCGATCGCCCAGGTCGCCACCGCGGTCGCCCGCGGCGACCTCACGCAGAAGATCCGGGTGGAGGCGCGCGGCGAGATCCTGGAGCTGAAGGAGACCATCAACACGATGGTCGACCGGCTGTCCTCCTTCGCCGAGGAGGTCACCCGGGTGGCCCGCGAGGTCGGCACCGAGGGCAAGCTGGGCGGACAGGCGCGGGTGCGCGGGGTGTCGGGCACCTGGAAGGACCTCACCGACAACGTGAACTCGATGGCGGACAACCTGACCAACCAGGTCCGCAACATCGCCCAGGTCACGACGGCGGTGGCGCAGGGCGATCTGACCAGCCGGATCGACGTGGCGGCGCGCGGCGAGATCCTGGAGCTCAAGACCACCATCAACACGATGGTCGACCAGCTGTCGTCGTTCGCGGCCGAGGTGACCCGGGTGGCCCGCGAGGTGGGCACGGAGGGCAAGCTGGGCGGGCAGGCGGAGGTGGAGGGCGTCTCCGGCACCTGGATGCGGCTCACCGAGAACGTCAACGGGCTCGCCGGGAACCTGACCCGGCAGGTGCGGGCCATCGCCGAGGTGACCAGTGCGGTCGCCGAGGGCGACCTGACCCGCTCGATCACCGTCGAGGCACCCGGCGAGGTCGGCGAGCTGCGCGACAACATCAACGCCATGGTCGAGTCGCTCCGGGAGACGACCCGGGCCAACGAGGAGCAGGACTGGCTGAAGACCAACGTCGCCCGGATCACGGCGCTGTTGCAGGGCACCCGCGGGCTCGACGAGATCGCCGAGCTGATCATGGCGGAGGTGCCACCGCTGGTCTCGGCGCAGTACGGCGCCTTCTTCGTCGTCGAGGAGCACGGGACCGGCGGAGAGCGCGAGGGTGAGGAGGCGTCGGTGCCGGTGCTCGCCATGGCCGCCGGCTACGGCCTGCCGGTCGCCGACGCGGTCGCCGACGCGGTCACCACCGGGTCCGGCCGCACACGCCGTTACCGCCTCGGCGAGGGCCTGGTCGGGCAGGCCGCCCGTGACCGGCGCACGTTGCTCGTGGACCCGGTGCCCGAGGGGTACGCGACGGTGTCCTCGGCCGTCGGGGCCGCCGAGCCCGCGGCGCTCATCGTGCTGCCGATCGTGGTCGAGGAGCAGCTGCTCGGCGCGGTGGAGCTCGCCTCCCTGCATCCCTTCGGCGCGCTCCAGCGCGACTTCCTCGACCGGTTCGTGGCGAGCGCCGGGGCGGCGCTCAGCTCCCTGATCGCCAATCTGCGCACCGACGAGCTGCTCGCGCAGTCGCGCAGTCTCGCCGACGAACTCCGCTCCCGCACCCAGGAGTTGCAGGCCCGGCAGCAGGAGCTCCAGCGTTCCAACGCCGAGTTGCAGGAGAAGGCGGCGCTGCTCGCCGAACGGAACAAGGACATCGAGTCGAAGAACCGGGTCATCGAGCAGGCCCGGCAGGAACTGGAGGCGCGGGCCCAGCAGTTGTCGCGCGCCTCGATGTACAAGTCCGAGTTCCTCGCCAACATGAGCCACGAGCTGCGCACCCCGCTCAACAGTCTGCTGATCCTGGCCCGGCTGCTCTCCCAGAACGCGGAGGGGAACCTGACGGAGAAGCAGGTCGACTACGCGGAGGTCATCCACTCGGCCGGTTCCGACCTGCTCCAGCTCATCAACGACATCCTGGACCTGTCCAAGGTGGAGGCGGGCAAGATGGAGGTGCGGCGCGAGCCGTTCGCGCTGTCGCAGCTCCTGGAGTACCTGGAGACGACGTTCGGCCCGGTCGCCGACGAACGGGGCCTCGACTTCACCGTGACCGTCGCCCCCGACGTACCGGCGCACCTGACCACCGACGAGGCGCGGCTGCGGCAGGTGCTGCGCAACCTGCTCTCCAACGCGCTGAAGTTCACCGAGCGGGGACGGGTCGCACTGACCGTCGGGCACACCCCGCCGGACGAGATCCCGGCGGCGCTGCGGGACGCGGTGCTGCGCGAGGGGTGGCCGGTGCTCGCGTTCCGCGTCACGGACACCGGGGTCGGCATCCCGCCGGACCGGCTGCGGCACATCTTCGACGCGTTCCAGCAGGGCGACGGGACGACCGCCCGCGAGTACGGCGGGACCGGGCTCGGCCTGTCGATCAGCCGGGAGGTGGCGACGCTGCTGGGCGGCACGATCGAGGTGGAGAGCAGGCAGGGCGAGGGCAGCAGCTTCACCTTCCATCTGCCGGAGCCGGCGGCGCCGCGGGCACCGGCGGAGCCGCAGACCACGGTGGACGCGCAGACCACCGACGCGACACCCGCCCCCGTCCTCGACCGGTCCGGCGGCGCCACCGTCCTGGTGGTCGACGACGACACCCGCAACGTCTTCGCGCTCACCCAGGTCCTGGAGGCGCACGGCCTGCGGGTGCTCACCGCGGACGGCGGACGGCGGGCCATCGACCTGCTCGCCGCGGGGCACCGGGACGTCCGGCTGGTCCTGATGGACGTGATGATGGCCGGCATGGACGGCTACCAGGCCATCGAGGAGATCCGGCGGCTGCCCGGCCGCACCGGGCTGCCGGTCATCGTGGTGACGGCGAAGGCGATGCCGGGCGACCGGGCGCGGGCCCTGGAGGCGGGCGCGGACGACTATCTCGCGAAGCCGGTGGACGAGGCGGAGCTGATGGTCAAGGTCCGTCACTGCCTGGGTAGTTGACGAGGTCATCGGGCGGCTTCCGTTCGTCGTCCCCGCCCGGCGGCGGCTCGCCGGGGCCGCGCACCTGGACCGCGACGATGCTGGTGTCGTCGTCGGTGTCGCCCAGCGCGGTGCCGAGCAGCCCGTCCACGAGCAGATCCAGGCTCCCGCCGCCGGCGGACAGCCGCCCGGCGGCCGTGACGAGCCGGCCGAGCCCGGCCCCGAGACCGTCCTGGCGGCGCTCGATCAGACCGTCGGTGTAGAGCAGCAGGGTGTCGCCGGGGCGCAGGGCGGTGTGCTGTTCCTCGTACGTGTACGACGGCACCGCGCCGAGCAGGACGTCCGCCGGCGGTTCGAGCAGCCGGGCCCGGCCGTCGCGGACGAGGAGCAGCGGCAGGTGGCCGGCGCTGGACCAGACGAGTTCGCCGTCCTCGGGGTCGTACAGCCCGCACACGGCCGTGGCGGTGGATCCGCCGCCGGTGCGGAGGGTGACCTCGTTGAGCCAGCTCATCAGCTGTCCGGGCGGGCGGCCGGTGAAGGCGAGGGCACGCTGGGCGTTGCGCAGGGCGACCATGCCGGTGACGGAGTCGATGCCGTGCCCGGCGATGTCGCCGACGGCGACGAGCACCTTGCCGGTGGGCAGCGGCAGCACGTCGTACCAGTCGCCGCCGACCTGGTACTCCTCCGCGGCCGGCCGGTAGCGGGCGGCGACGGTGAGACCGCCGGGCAGCTCGCGCAGGGCGGTGGCCTCGGGGACGATGGCCTGCTGCAGCTGGAGGGCGAGCTGGTGACGGAGTTCGGCCTGGTCACGGACGGCGGTGAGGTGGTCGAAGGTGGCGGTGAGGGCGAGCTCGGTGCGGCGGGTCGCCGAGACGTCCTGGTAGACGCCGACGAAACCGGTGACCGTGTCGCCCTTGAGCAGCGGCTCCGCCGCCACCCGCACATGGCGCACCGAACCGTCGGGCAGCACGATGCGCAGCACGGTCTGGGCGCCGGAGCGGCGGTCCGTGAGCGTGCGCAGGAGCGCGGTGAGCGCGTCGCCGTCCTCGCGGTGGAGCCGGCTGCGCAGCGCGAGCAGCGGCAGCGGCGCCTCGTCGCGTGCCATGCCGAAGATGCCGTACGCCTGTTCCGACCAGACCGTCTCGCCGCCGGTCAGGCTGTCCTGGAAGGTCGCGACGCTCTGCAGCCGGGACACGGCCCGGCCGGTCGCGATCCCCGGATCGCCCGAGGTGTGCCACGCCACGACGGCCCGTTCGGGTCCGGCCGGCACCACCCGCACGTCGAGGAGCGGGCCGGGCGGGCCGGGCGCGCGCCCGGGCGGCAGGTGGGCGGCGTGCTGCGGGTGCCGGGTGCGGCGGGCCCGCTGCACCAGCCGGGCCAGCTCGCCGTGGGCGTGCGGGAACAGCCGCGCCAGCGACCGGTCGTCCGCCGGCACCACCCCGCCGACCGCCGCCGCCGCGGCCTCGTTGGCGTGCTCCGCGAGCAGCACCCCGGTCATCGGATCGGCCCGCACGAGCACGCCCGGGTGGGCGAGTGCGTCGAGGACGTCCACCAGCACCGGTACGTCCGCCCCCGCCCGCTCCGGCCGGTCGAGCACCGCCACCGCCACCTCCATGAGGCCGCCGACCGCCCGCCGCAGCCCGGCGTCGAACCGCACCGAGTCGGGCCAGCCGATCAGCGCCACCCCGACGGCCGCCCCGCGCCGGCGCAGCGGCAGCACGGCCCGGGCGGCGCCCGGCAGCGGGGCGAGGTCGAGGCCGCCCTCGGGGCCGGCCTCCAGCCAGGCCGGGGCGCCGTCGGCGAGGGCCTCGCGGAAGGGCTCCGGGACGGCCGGCGGGATCCACTGCCAGGCCGTGGCCTCCGTCGCGCCGACCCCGGCATGCCCGACGAGCCGCAGGCCCCCGGCCTCGGAGCAGCGCCACAGCCACAGACTCTCGGCGCCGAGCGGCGCGAGCCCGGTCTCCAGAAGCGTGCGCGCCGCGTCCCGCGCGTCGTCCGCGACCTCGGCCGCCGCGGCGGTACGGCGCAGCCGGCGGGCGAGAGCGGGCGGTTCCTCGACCGGGGTGACCCGGGGATCGCCGGGCCCCGCGATGCCGTTCACGACGTCCGCGGCGAGATCGCCGACCGAGAGCCCGGTCGCGGCGGCGAGGGCGGTCAGGTGCTCGCTCGCGTCGACGGTGGAAAGGCCCAGCTGGGCGGCGAGCACCCCGGTCGCAAGATCGATCAGATGCCGCCGGGCGGCCTCGGCCCGCAACCGCCGGTTCTCGGCGGCCAGCCCGGCGAAGACGCCGACGGGACCGGTCACATTGACCTCCGGAACGGGCGCTCGTACCCCTTCGGAGTCTACGCCCGGACCGTACGGGCAATCGCTCGCGCCGCAGCCCGTGGGCACATGGGACGGCGCCCGCTGCACGGCCCCCGCTTCCCTCAGCGCGCGACTGCGGCGCCGTCCTCCGCGAGGGCCCACGCCGTGTATCCGCCCAGGAGGTCGGAGACGTCCGTGAAGCCGTGGTGCCGCAGCAGGCTGCTCCCGATGGCGGAGCGGTGGCCGCCCGCGCAGTGCACGACGAGCGGGCGGTCGGTGGGGAGTTCGGCGAGTCGCCCGGGGAGTTCGGCGAGCGCGATGTGCACCGCGCCGGGGACGACGCCGTTCGCCTCGCGTTCGCCCTCCGTGCGGACGTCCACCACCACCGGCGGCGCCTCGCCTCCGAGGACGGCCCTCAGCTGCGCGACGGTGACGCGGCTCGCGGGAATGACCTGGTCGGCGAGTGCCACGAGCGCGTCCTCGGGGCTCCGGAGGTAGCCGGCGACGCGGTCGAAGCCGATCCGGGCGAGCCGGGTGACGATCTCCTCCTCGCGGTTCTGCGGAGCGATGACGACGAGTTCGGCGGCCGGGTCGAGGACGGTGCCGGCCTGCTCGGCGAAGCGGCCGTCGGCGGGCACGTTGAGCGCGCCGCGGAAGTGACCGGCGGCGAAGTCCTGCGGATCGCGGGCGTCGACCACGACCGCGCCGCGCTCCCGCAGCGCGGCGAAGTCGGCGAGCCCCAGCGGCCGGGCGGCCGCCGTCAGGTCGTAGCGGGCGCGGTCCCTGCGGTTGAGCTCGGCGTCGTACGCGAAGTAGCCGGGCGCGGCGGACTGGCCGGCGGTGACCAGGGCGACGAAGTCCTCGCGGCTCATCGGCGCGCAGGCGTAGTTGGTGGCGCGCTGTGCGCCGATCGTCGACTGCTTCTCGGTGGACAGGTTCTTGCCGCAGGCCGAGCCGGCGCCGTGCGCGGGGAAGACGCGGACCTCGTCGGGCAGGCCCATGAGCTTGTGCTGGACGCTGTCGTGCAGCATCGCGCCGAGTTCCTCGGCGGTGACGCCGGAGGAGGCGAGCAGGTCGGGGCGGCCGACGTCGCCGATGAAGAGGGCGTCGCCGGTGAGCACGCCGTACGGGACGGGGTCGGCGGCGTGCTCGTACACGAGGACGCTGATCGACTCGGGTGTGTGGCCGGGCGTCTCCATGACCTCCAGGACGACGTCGCCGAGCGCGATGCGCTCGCCCTCCGCGAGCTTGCGGATGGGGTACTCCGTCTCGGCGCGCCGCCCGTAGCCGATCCAGGCGCCGGTCTCGTCGGCCATCTCCAGGTGGCCGGCGACGAAGTCGGCGTGGAAGTGGGTGTTGATCACGCCGACGACGGTGAAGCCGCGGGCGCGGGCGTCGGCGAGGTACTCGGAGACGTCCCGGCGCGGGTCGACGACCACGGCCTGACCGGTGGTCTCGTCCGCGATCATGTACGAGGCCTGGGAGAGGCAGTCGAGGTAGTACTGGCTGAAGAACACGGCGGATCTCCGTTGCGTCGGGCCCAAGAGGCGACTCTTCATACCCCCCTGGGTATCTGAACCCGACCGTAGACCCGGCCCACCGTCCGCGTCAAATACCCCCTGGGGTATAACCTGCCCCAGCGCGGTTCCGCACCGCTGACGACGTAGGTTTCGGACATGTCGGCCTTCACGCCGGCATCCGGGAGAGGAAGATTCGGCGATGGAACAGCTCCGCCTCGGGCTGCGCGAGAACCGCGCACAGTTCGCGCTGCTCGTGGTCGTCACGGCGGCGGTGGGCGGGCTCGTCGGTCTGGAGCGGACCACGGTGCCGCTCATCGGGACCGAGGTCTTCGGGCTCGGGAGCGACCTGGCCGTCTTCTCGTTCATCATCGCGTTCGGCCTCACCAAGGCCCTGACCAATCTGGCCGCCGGCGCCCTGACCGCCCGCTTCCGGCGACGCCAACTGCTGCTCACGGGCTGGCTGATCGGCGTCCCCGTGCCCTTCGTGCTCGCGTACGCGCCGACCTGGGGCCTGATCGTGGCGGCGAACGTCCTGCTCGGCGTCAACCAGGGGCTGACCTGGTCGATGACCGTCAACATGAAGATCGACCTGGTCGGCCCGGCTCGCCGGGGCCTGGCCACCGGGCTCAACGAGGCCGCCGGATACGCGGCCGTGGGCGCCACCGCGCTGCTCACCGGCTATCTCGCCACCGCGTACGGGCTGCGGCCCGTGCCCGAGCTCATCGGCGTGGTCTTCGTGGCGGCCGGGCTCGGCCTCTCGCTCGTCGTCCGGGACACCGCCGGGCACGTCGCCCTCGAACTCGCCCAGCACCCGGCCTTGCCAGGGGCCGGGCGGCCGCACCTGCGGGAGACCTTCGTACGGACCTCGTGGCGCGACCGCTCGCTGCGCGGCGCCAGCCAGGCCGGTCTGGTCAACAACCTCAACGACGGCCTGACCTGGGGCGTCTTCCCGCTGCTCTTCACCGACCACGGCCTCGGCTTCGCCGCGATCGGCCTGATCAAGGGCCTCTACCCGCTGCTGTGGGGCTTCGGCCAGATCCCCACCGGCCATCTCGCGGACCGCATCGGCCGGAAGCCGCTGATCGTCACCGGCATGCTCGTCCAGTCCCTCGGCTTCGTCCTCGCGCTCGTCCTGCTCGACCGCCCGCTGCTCGCCGGTGTCCTCTCGGCGGTGTTCCTGGGCCTCGGCACGGCGATGGTCTACCCGGCGCTCCTCGCCTCCGTCTCCGACCACGCCCACCCGGCCTGGCGGGCCGGCGCCCTGGGCACGTACCGCTTCTGGCGGGACCTCGGCTACGCCGTGGGCGCCCTCCTCGCGGGAGTCCTCGCGGACCTCCTCGGCCTGAACGCCACCGTCGTCGCCGCGGCCGTGCTCACCGCGCTGTCGGGCCTGGTCGCCGCTCACTTGATCAGCGAGCACCCCTCCGTCCGCCGCACCTGAAACCGGGTCAGGATCCGCCCGCCACCCCCGATTCACCCGCCCATCCCCGGGCCGCCACCCTCGGCTCACCCGCGGCGATCACGATCCGGCCATGACCAACGCCTCTCGTGTGCCCCGTGCGCTCCGGCGCCCGGCCGCCGTCGTACTGCCGCTGTCCGCCGCGCTCGCCCTGACCGCCGTCGCCTGGCCGGCCGAGGGCGCGCCGGCCCACGACTCCGACGGGCCCCGGGTGGTGTCCACCGCCACCCTGCCCGACATCCCGCTGGCGGCGTTCAGCAACCGGCTGCTGCCCGGCAGCGTCGCCGACGACCGCGGGATCGACCTCGGCGGCATCGGCAGCGACCTCTACCCGGCGGAGCGGCCCGGCGAGTTCTGGACCGTCACCGACCGCGGGCCGAACGGCCAGACGGCCGTCGGCAAGGAGAAGCGGCGCACCTTCCCGGTGCCCGGTTTCGACCCGGCCATCGTGCGGATCCGTGCCGTCGGCGACCGCATCGAGGTCCTGGAGGCCCGCTCACCACCGCCTCCGGCCGCGCCGTGACCGGACTGCCGAACCAGCCGGGCCGCGACGAGGCCCCGTACGACTACGCCGCCGCCACCCCGCTCGCCTACGACCCGAACGGCCTGGACACCGAGGGCCTGGTGCGGGACCGGGACGGCAGCTTCTGGCTGGCCGACGAGTACGGTCCCTCGCTGGTGCACGTCTCGCCGCGCGGCCGGGTACTCGCCCGGTACGTGCCGCAGGGACTCGGCCTGACCGGGGCCGACTACCCGGTGGTCGAGGCGCTGCCGTCGATCTACCTCAAGCGGAAGGTCAACCGCGGCTTCGAGGGCCTGGCCCTGCTGCCCGACGGAGACCTGGTGCTCGCGCTGCAGAGCCCGCTGCTCAATCCGGACAAGGCGAGCGGCGAGGAGTCCCGGACCACCCGGCTGCTCCGCTTCTCGCCGCGCAGGGGCGAGGTCACGGGCGAGTACGCGTACCGCTTCGACCCGGTCGGGGTGGTCGAGCCCGGCCAGACCAGGACCTCGGAGCTGAAGATCTCCGCGCTCGTCGCGCTCGGCGGCGACCGGCTGATGGTGGAGGAGCGCACGGACAAGGCCGCGCGTCTCTACGAGATCCGGCTGCGGCACGGCTCGGACATCCTGGGTTCCGCCTGGGACGCGGCCGGCACCACGCCGACCCTGGAGCAGCTGGCCGACCCGGCGGCCGCGGGCGTGCCGGTGCCGGCCAAGCGTCTCGTGGTCGACCTGGGCGCGCTCGACGGCGTCCCCGGCAAGATCGAGGGCATCACGGTCGAGGGCTCCCGGACGCTGGTGCTGCTCAACGACAACGACTTCGGGATGACGGACGGCAGCGGCGCCTTCGACGCGGCCGGCCGACTGGTCGACAGCGGCGTCGAGACCGAGCTGGTGCGGGTGCGCCTGGACCACCCGCTGCGCTGACCCGTCCACCACCCCCGTCCCCGTCCTGGCCCTTCAAAGAGAGCACACCCGCACCCTCGACGAGTACGAGTCGCCGGCCGCGTCGGTGGCCGGACTGCTCACCCGCGGCCGGCGCGAGGCCCTGGAGTTCGGCATCCGCTACGGGCGGATGACGGTCGGCTCCTGGCGCTGGAGGGCGGACCGGGAGCCGGAGTCCGGCGACGCCACCGCCTGGACCGTCGCCGCCTGGGCGAGGACGCGGGCCAGTTCGCGGGGGCGGGTGGTCATCGGCCAGTGCCCGGAGTCGATGTCGACGTACTCGACGTGCGCGGCCCCGGCCAGCTCCGGGCTCTCGCCTACTGCTATCCACTCCTTGGCCTGTGCCGGCGTGAACTCGGGGCAGACGACCACGACCGGCACGTCGAAGCGGCGCTCGTCGGTCAGGCGCACCACGCCCGTGACGACCGCCTCGGGGACGGGGAGCGCGGCGGCCGCGAGGCGGTCCCGGGTCTCCTGGTCGAGGTCGGCGGCGTCCGGTCCCTCGAAGGGGCCCCAGCCCGGGAACGGCATGGCGCCGTCCTCGATCGGGAAGAACGGCGCGTACGCCCGCCCGTCGGGGGCGGGGAAGCCGCCGATCAGAGCGACCTTGGCCACCTTCTCCGGGCGCGCGTCGGCGGCCAGCCAGGCCAGGCTCGCCGCCGCCGAGTGCCCCACCACCAGCGGCTGCCCGTCGGCCGCGTCGACGGCGGCGAGCACGGCCGCGAGCTGGTCGTCGAGCGTGGCGGAGGCGGCGCCGTCGCCCTGGCCGGGGAGGGTGAGCGGCACGGGACGGTGACCGAGCGCGGTGAGCTCGGGCACGACGGCGTCCCAGGCGGAGCCGTCGAGCCACAGGCCGGCGATGAGCAGGATGTCCACGGTCGTTACCCCCGGAGCGAGTGCGGATCTTTCTCTTCGCCCCGCACGCTAGCGCCCGGGTCTGACAACGCCCCGCGACACCGGGTCAGACGGTGGCCTTCGCCGCGGCGACGAACGCGCGGATCCGGTCGTGGTCCTTCACTCCGGGCGCCGACTCGACGCCGCTGGACACGTCGACGCCCCACGGGCGGGCCTGGGCGATGGCCTCGGCGACGTTCTCCGGGTCGAGGCCGCCGGCCAGGAGCCACGTCCCTTCGGGACGTGCCCGGTCGAGCAGCGACAGGTCCCAGCGCGCCCCGGAGCCGGCGCGGGGCGAGTCGAGCAGCAGGACCTCCTCGCCGTGGGCGCCGACGCGGGTGTCGGGCCGCTCCTTGAGCGAGGTGGCCCGCCACAGCCGCGGGAAGACCCGGGCGGCGGCCGCGAAGTCCTCCGCGCCGTAGTGGCCGCCGTGCAGCTGGAGGGCGCCGAAGCCCATGTCCCGGGCGAGCCCGGCGGCCTCGACGGCGGGCGTGTCGTTGACGACGAGGACGGTCAGCGCACCGGCCGGCGCGTGCGCGGCGAGCCGCGCCGCGTGTTCCCGCTCCAGACCGCGGACGCTGGTCCCGCTGATGACCAGACCGATCGCGTCGGCGCCGGCCTCGACGGCCACGTCGATGTCGGCGGTCGTGGCGAGCCCGCACACCTTGACGAACACTGTCTCTCCTCTGCCTTCTGCGGCCCGGCGGCTCCGCCGAGCCTACCCGCCGGGCCCCCGGGGGCCGGGGCCGGCGGCGGGCCCGGCCGGCCGGAGTCAGCGGCCGAGGGGCGCCTCCTCGCCGATCCGCGAGAGCTTCTCGGGGTTGCGCACCGCGTACAGGCCGGTGACCAGGCCGTCGTCGACGCGGATCGCCATCACGGTGTCGGGCTCGCCGTCGAGGTGGACGACGAGCGCCGGGCAGCCGTTGATCTGGGCGGGCCTGAGGGTGGCGACCGCGGCGATCCGGGCGAGCACGGCGACCACCCGCTCGGCTCCGACGACGGGTTCCAGCGCGGCCCGTACGACCCCGCCGCCGTCGGTCAGCAGGACCACCTCCGGTGCGATCAGGTCGAACAGGCCCTGGAGGTCGCCGGTCTCGACGGCGTGCCGGAAGGCGTCGAGGGCGCCCCGGGTCTCGGCCGCGGAGACCGCGCCGCGCGGGCGGCGGGCGGCGACATGGGCGCGGGCCCGGTGGGCGATCTGCCGGACGGCGGCCGGGGTCTTGTCGACGGCCTCGGCGATCTCGTCGTACTCGAGCCCGAAGACCTCCCGGAGCACGAACACCGCGCGTTCGGTCGGCAGCAGCGTCTCCAGGACGAGGAGCATCGCCATGGAGACGCTGTCGGCGAGTTCGACGTCCTCGGCGACGTCGGGCGCGGTGAGCAGTGGTTCGGGCAGCCAGGGGCCGACGTACGACTCCTTGCGGCGGGCGAGGGTGCGCAGCCGGGTGAGGGCGAGCCGGGTGGCGATCCTGACGAGGTAAGCGCGCCGCTCCCGTACGGCGTCGAGGTCGACGCCCACCCATCTGAGCCAGGTCTCCTGGAGGACGTCCTCGGCGTCGGCGGCCGAGCCGAGCATCTCGTAGGCGACGGTGAAGAGGAGGTTGCGGTGGGTGACGAAGGCGTCGGTCGCCGCGTCCATCCGGCCGCCGGGGCCGCCCTCGTGCGCGTCGTGCTCGTAGGTCACCGGCCGCTCCTGACCGTTCCGCTCTTGTCCGTTCGCTTCTGTCGGTGTCACGCGCACAGGACGCCGCCGGGTGCCGCTCTGTGACACCGGGGGGCAGTGGCGCAGGTCACTCGGCGGGGCGTGTCACGGGGCCGGGGGCGGCGGCGTCTCGTGGTCGGACAGGGCGCAAGCCCCTGTCACGACGAGTGAGGACGATGCGATGGAACCCCGTTTCAACATCATGGCCAACGAGGTCGGCGGCCGGTTCGCCAAGCGTTTCGGCAACGCGAGCCTGGTGATCATGCAGTCCGCGCTGCCGAAGTCCACGCAGGAGCTGGTGTCGGTGCGGATCAGCCAGATCAACGGCTGCGGCTTCTGCCTTGACCTGCACGTCAAGGACGCGGCGGCGGCCGGCGAGAGCCCGGTGCGGCTCGGTCTGGTGGCGGCCTGGCGCGAGTCCTCGGTGTTCAGCGAGGCGGAGCGGGCCGCGCTCGCGCTGGCCGAGGAGGGCACCCGGCTCGCGGACGCCGGCGCGGGCGTGTCGGACGAGACCTGGGCCGAGGTGCGCAAGCACTACGACGACGACCAGACGGCGGCCCTGGTGTCGCTGGTGGCCCAGGTCAACGCGGCGAACCGGCTGGGCGTGATCGCGCGCCGGCAGGGCGGTGCGTACGAGCCGGGCATGTTCGGCGACCTGTCGAGCTGAACCCGCGGCTGTGGCTGCGGCCATGACCGCGGCGGCGGGCACGGCACGGCCACGGCCTCGGCCACGACCGCCGGTCAGGCGCCCTCGGTCTCCTCCGAGCACTGCTCGGTACGGCCACCGGCGGGCTCGCCCGGAACCGGGTCCGGGTCCGAGTCGGAGTCGGAGTCCGGCCCCGGGCCTCCGTCCGGGTAGGCGTCGACGGCGTACGGATGCACGTACCGGTCGGCGTCGAACGGGGTGAACCAGCTGCCGAATCCGCCCGCCTGCCGGCGGTCCCCGTCCTCGTGGACCCGGTCCGCGAAGCGCTCCAGGGCGGCGGTGACGGCCTCGTCGAGGAGGCCGTACAGGTCGAGGGCGACGCGGGCCTGTTCGAGCAGGAGGCGGGTGACCATCTCCTCCGCCGGGCAGCCGAGGCGGCGGAAACTCCCGTCGGTGAAGCGGGTGGTGAGGGCGACGGCGGTCACCAGGAACCGGCGGGCGAAGAGTTCGTCGTAACGGGCCGCGTCCCGGGCGGGCAGCCGGTCCAGGTGCCAGAGGTGGCCCTGGCAGGCGGCGACGTCGGTGTCCTCCTCGGCCAGGGCCTGCACGTCGTCGTAGAGCTCGTCGATGAGCACCTCGGCGGCGTGCACGAGGGCGCCGGCCGCGAGGGCGGCGGTCTCGGGGGCGGTGCCGAAGACGGCCGGGTCGAAGGCGCGCAGCCGGGGCGCCATGGCCCGGAGTTCGGCCTCGGGGTCGGGGTTCTCCTCGATGACGTCGTCGTCGGGGATCCAGTCGTCCCCGGCGCTCCCGGCCACAGGGAAGCCGGGGACGCCGGGGGCTCCCGGTGTGCCGGGGCGGGCGGTGTGCCGGGCCCGGCGGAGGGCGGGGTCGCTGGGCGGGGCGTCGGGCCCGTCGGCGGCGGCGAGGCTCTCCCGGGCGCGCTCGGCGTGGAGCCTGACCTCGCTGCTGACCACCAGCCAGCCGGCCAGCGGTTCGGCGCGGTCGAGGACCTCCTGGGTCACGGCGCCGACGGCGTCCTCGGCGACCTCCAGGCTCGGCGCGGCGACGCTCACGGTGAGGACGGCGCCGCCGGGATGGGCGCCGACGGCCATGTCGAAGACGTCCACCTCCACGCCGCCGGGTCCTTCGGCGCCGGCCACGGAGCCGAAGCCGCGTTCCAGGAGGACGGCGGCTCCGACCTGCCCGAGGTCGTCCAGCTCGGGGGCGCCGTCCGGTATGCACGTTTCCACGGTCACGACGTACGTCACGACGGCAAGCGTGCCAGGTCCGGCGGCGTGGTTCGGGGCGATCCCGGGAATCCGGGCGGGAACGGACGCCGCACGCGCGGGCGGGAGGGGCGGTCCCGTGCGGGGCGCCGTCCTCGCCGGGATCGCGTCAAGGCCGCGTCAGAGGGACGTCAGGGCGGGTCCCGGACGGCCGTGGGCGGGGCATGGTTCGAGAGCGGAGTCCCGGCGCGAACGGCGCCGGGGCGCGCGTTCCAGGGGATCCAGGGGAGGAACCACCATGACCGAAGTCCTGTACGGAGACGATCCGGAGCCTTCCGAACAGGTGCCGGCCGGACGGCTCTGCGTGCCCGTCCGGCCGGTCGCCCACGGCTGCGCGGCCCGGCTCTTCCGTACCCCTCTCGGCGGCCGTACGGCAGTCGCCTTCACCACGCCCGAGCGGTTGCGGGCCGTCCTCGGCGCCGGCCACGCGTGGACCCCGCTCGCCGAGCCCGCGCTGCGGGCCCTGGTCCGGCCGCTGGGCGTCGAGGCGCTGACCGTCGACCCGGCACTGACCGCCCCGGCGCCGGGCCGGTCCCGGCTGCCGCTCCCCCACCTGCCCGTCGCGGCCCGGTAAGGGGGACAGGAATGACCGTCACCGCCCTGCCGTCGCCCGCCGCGCCCCGCCCCGACGACGACGGCCCGTCCGTCTGGCCCGCCTCGACCGCTTCGCGCCCGCACGGGCGGCTCCTGGTCGGCGGGGTCGCGCTCGACGAGATCGCCGAGAGCCACGGCACGCCGGTCTACGTCCTCGACGAGGACGAGGTCCGCGCCCGCTGCCGCGCCTACCGCGAGGCCTTCCCGGAGGCCGATGTCCACTACGCCGCCAAGGCGTTCCTGTGCCGCGCCCTCGCCCACTGGATCGACGAGGAGGGCCTGGGCCTCGACGTGTGCTCCGCCGGTGAGCTGGAGCTGGCCGTCACCACCGGCTTCCCGCCCGAGCGGATCCTCCTACACGGCAACGCCAAGTCCCCCGAGGACCTGCGGTCCGCGCTGCGCCTCGGCGTCGGCCGGATCGTCATCGACAGTCCCGCCGAGATCGCCCGGATCGCCGCCGCCGTCGGCCCGCGCGACGAGCAGCAGGTGATGCTGCGGGTCACCCCCGGGATCAGCGCGGGCGGTCACGCCAAGATCCGCACCGGTTCCGACGACCAGAAGTTCGGGCTCTCGCTGCGCGACGGGCACGCCCAGCACGCCATCGCCCGCATCCTCGACCAGCCGCGGCTGCGGCTCACCGGACTGCACTGCCACCTCGGTTCGCAGATCACCGACGTCAAGCCCTACCTGGTGGCGGTGCGGCGGCTGGTCGGGCTGATGGCCCGCACCCGCGACGCGCACGGCGTCGTGCTGCCCGAGCTGGACCTCGGCGGCGGCCACGGCATCCCCTACCGGCCCGGCGACCCCGCCCTCGACCTCACCGCCCTCGCCCGCCGGATCCGCGCCGAACTCGTCGAGAGCTGTGCGCACGCCGGTCTGCCCGTCCCCCGCCTGATCGTCGAGCCCGGCCGCGCGATCACCGGCCCCGCCGGAATCGCCGTCTACCGCGTCCTGGCCGTGAAGACCACGTCCGGGCGCGTCTTCGTCGCCGTCGACGGCGGCATGAGCGACAACCCCCGGCCGGCGCTGTACGGGGTGCGGTACGCGCCCCGGCTGATCGGCCGCCACTCGGCCGCGGCCGCCCTGCGCGCGACGGTCGTCGGCCGTCACTGCGAGGCCGGCGACATCCTCGCCGAGGACGTCCCGCTCCCCGCCGACATCCACCCGGGCGACCTGCTGGCCCTCCCGGCCGCCGGCGCGTACCACCTGTCGATGGCCTCCTCGTACAACCTGGTGGGCCGCCCGCCGGTGGTGGCGGTGTCGGCGGGCGGCAGCCGGCTCCTGGTGCGGAGGGAGACGCTGGCGGACATGCGGGCGCGTGACGTCGGAATCTGACGTCAGCCCGTCAGCCCGTCATTCTCCGGCCTTCCAGTCCGTCAGGACCTCGGCCGTGCCGCCCAGTCGGACGGCGCGGCCGGGGCCGGTGGTGGCCGTGATGGTGGCGGGGCTGCCGAGGGAGTCGCCCATGTCGACGGCGATGCGCTCGATGCCCCGGCCGGCCAGGTGGGCGGCGAGGCAGGCGGTGCTGTTGGCGTTGGCGATGTCCTCGGGGACGCCGATCGAGGGCGCGAACATCCGGGCCGCGAGCCGGCCCTCGGGATCGGGCGGCGAGTGGACGTACGCGCCGAGGAGGCCGAGGCGGTCGCAGGCCGCGCGCAGCCGGTCGAGGTCCGGGGTGAGGGCGGCGAGCGCGGCGCGGCCGGCGACGGGGACCAGAAGGCGTTCGCGGCCGACGCCCGCGACTCGGATATCGGATCCGATATCCCCCACTCCGGATCCGATATCTCCCACTCCGGATCCAACATCCCGTGTACCGGATCCGATATTCGATACATCGGATCCAACATCCGCCCGCCCCAGGCCGAGCGCGGGCAGCACCAGGGCACGCTCCTCCTCCGTGGCGCCGCGCAGGGCCACGGGCCCGGGATCGAAGGCGGCCGTGACGAGCCCGCCGCGCCGTTCGGCGTGCCCGGTGAAGACGCGCCCACCGGCCCGGAGGGTGACCCGGCAGGGCGCGAGGAGGGCGAGGGCGGCGATCGTGCCGTGACCGCAGGCGGGCAGTTCGCCTTCGGAAGTGAAGAAGCGCAGGTCGGTGACGTCGCCGTCGCGGCGGACGTACACGGCGTGCGAGGTGCCCCAGGCGGCCGGCACCCGCCGTCGTTCCTCGTCGCCCGGCGGCGGCCCGTCCTCCAGGACGACGGCCGTCGGGCTGCCCCCCGTACCGCCCGAACCTCCCGAACCACCCCCGCCGTCCCGCATGCAAGCGCGAACGATCGTGACGCGGTGGCGAGTTGTCATGCCAGGGACTCTACGACTCCCCGCCCGACCCCGTCGTCCGTGAGCAGGTCGTTGTGCTTCAGACAGCCGACCGGGCGGTTGTCCGCGCCGGCCAGCGGGACACTGTCGTCGGGGTTGATCACCTCGTCGCAGTTCGACCAGAAGGTGGTGTAGGCGACGGGGCCGGGCGTCTCGTCGCCCTCGGCGAGCCGCTTCTGCACCCAGCTGCCGGGCGTCATGTCCCGGCACGCCTGGTCCCACAGGGCGCAGGCCCAGGCGACGCCGGTGCCGTGGTTGGGTCCGGCGAGGGAGATCCAGTGGGCCACGGTGGTGGTGCCGCCCCCGAACTTCACGTACCAGCGGGTGGGCAGGCTGCCGTAGGAATGGGCGACGATGTCGACCCGGTCGGCGCCGGTGCGGCGGCGCACCTCGTCCACGTAGGCGGCGAAGCGGCCGGCGAGGACCTCGTTGACGGACTGGTGGGTGTCGTAGCCCCACCGGAAGATCTCGTCGTCGCCGTACCCGGCGGTCCGCAGCCGCGCGTCGAGGCTGCCCCAGACGCCGGGGTCGGCGTTGTAGCCGTGCACGAGGATCACGGGCCGGTGGCCGGTGGCGGCCCGCGCCGGGGTGGTCCCGGGGCCGGCGAGCAGCGCGGTCAACGCGACCGTCAGGGCGAGGAGAGCGGTGGCTGAGCGGCGCATCGACGGGCCTCCAAGACGGCCGGCTTTGACGGTTGACGGAGTGTCAGACGCTCGACGCCGGGATGTTACCGCCGGGAACCCTCATGTCACACCCCCGTGTCCAGGACCACACAGGACCCCCCTGCCGCCCATCAGAGGGGACGGGTTAGCATTTGAGCACTGCCTAGCTCGATCGAGAGATGCTTTCTGTGACTGTCAACGAGGACTCGTTCACAAACTGGAAGAACCGCGAGGAGATCGCGGAGTCCATGATTCCGATCATCGGGAAGCTGCACCGGGAGCAGGACGTCACCGTCCTCCTGCACAGCCGCTCCCTGGTGAACAAGTCGGTGGTGAGCATTCTCAAGACCCACCGATTCGCCCGCCAGATCGACGGCGAGGAGCTGTCGGTCACCGAGACCATGCCGTTCCTGCAGGCGCTCACCACCCTCGACCTGGGCCCCTCCCAGATCGACATCGGCATGCTGGCCGCCGACTACAAGACGGACGACCGCGGACTGTCGGTGGCGGACTTCACCGCCCAGGCCGTCGCGGGCGCCACCGGCGCCAACAAGATCGAGCGCGGCGAGGGCCGTGACGTCGTCCTGTACGGCTTCGGCCGCATCGGCCGGCTCGTCGCCCGCCTGCTCATCGAGAAGGCCGGCTCCGGCAACGGCCTGCGCCTGCGCGCCATCGTCGTCCGCGGCGGCGGCGACCAGGACCTGGTGAAGCGCGCCTCGCTGCTGCGCCGCGACTCGATCCACGGCCAGTTCCAGGGCACGATCACGGTCGACGAGGCGAACAGCTCGATCGTCGCCAACGGCAACACGATCCGCGTGATCTACGCGAACGACCCGTCCGAGGTCGACTACACGGCGTACGGCATCGACAACGCCATCCTGATCGACAACACCGGCAAGTGGCGCGACCGCGAGGGCCTGTCGAAGCACCTGCGTCCGGGCATCGACAAGGTCGTCCTGACCGCCCCGGGCAAGGGCGACGTCCCGAACATCGTGCACGGTGTCAACCACGACACGATCAAGCCGGACGAGCGCGTCCTGTCCTGCGCCTCCTGCACCACCAACGCCATCGTCCCGCCGCTCAAGGCCATGGACGACGAGTACGGCGTGCTGCGCGGTCACGTGGAGACCGTCCACTCGTTCACGAACGACCAGAACCTGCTGGACAACTACCACAAGGCGGACCGTCGCGGCCGCTCGGCGCCGCTCAACATGGTCATCACGGAGACGGGTGCCGCCTCCGCCGTGGCCAAGGCGCTGCCCGACCTGAAGGCTCCGATCACCGGCAGCTCGATCCGCGTCCCCGTCCCGGACGTCTCGATCGCCATCCTGAGCCTGCGCCTGGGCCGCGAGACCACCCGCGACGAGGTCCTCGAGTACCTCCGCGACGTCTCGCTGCACTCGCCGCTGAAGCGCCAGATCGACTTCACCACGGCCCCCGACGCGGTCTCCATGGACTTCGTCGGCTCGCGCCACGCGTCGATCGTGGACGCCGGCGCGACCAAGGTCGACGGCGACAACGCGATCCTGTACCTGTGGTACGACAACGAGTTCGGCTACTCGTGCCAGGTCATCCGGGTCGTCCAGCACGTCTCGGGCGTCGAGTACCCGACCTTCCCGGCCCCGGCGGTCTGAACCGCCCGGACCTGAGGACACCGACCGGACGGCGGTGGGGCCCTGCCCCGCCGCCGTCCGGCGTTTCCGGCCACCGGTGATGGAGCGCGTCGATGTGGAAGACGTGCGCGTGCGCCCCCGCACCGGCGAGGTGCGGATGGCCGGCGGGCAGCTCGGGGTGGGTGTGCGGCAGCGCCGCCGGGTCGGTACGGGGCCAGAGCCGGGCGGCGGCGAGCGCGGCCAGCAGCGCGAGACCGCCGAGGACCGCCGCCGGGAGCACCGGTCCGGCGCCGCGCGAGACGAGCCGTCCGGCCAGCGGATAGGTGAGCAGCCAGCAGGCGTGCGAGAGCGAGAACCGGGCGGCGAAGGCGGCCGGGAGGTCCGCCGGATCGGCCGACCGGCGCAGCAGCCGGCCGCTCGGGGTGAGCACCGCCGAGGTCGCCGCCCCGGCGAGCAGCCACGCCCCGAGCAGCCCGGCCCAGGCCGCGGTGCCGTGCCCCAGGGTGAGCGCGAGGGCGAGCATGCCGAGCACCGCGGGCAGGGCGAGCGCCCCGGTCAGCATGACGCGCCGCTCGTCGAGCCGGTCGAGCAGCCGGGGCAGCAGCAGCGCGACGCCCATCGAGCCCGCGCCGTACGCGCCGAGCGCGAGCGGCACGTCGCCCGCCGGGCGCCCGAGCGTCACCCGGACCAGGGTGACCGTGCCGACCGGGACCAGGGCCCCGGCCGCGGCCACCGCGAGATCGAGGGCGAGCAGGGCGCGCAGCCGTGGGGTGGCGAACATCAGCCGGGCGCCGAGGAGCACCCGGGAGCCGCTCCGTTCCCCGGAGCCGTGGGCGGGCTTCGGCAGGCGCAGGGTGAGGACGAGCAGCGCGGAGGCGAGGAAGCCGGCGGAGGTGCCGGTGAACAGCCAGGGGTACGGGACGAGGGCGAGCAGCACGGCGGCGAGGGCCGGTGAGGCGAGGCTCTCCAGGTCGTAGGCGAGCCGGGAGAGCGAGAGGGCCTCGGTGTAGGCGCGTTCGCCGGGCAGCACGTCGGGGACGGTGGCCTGGAAGGCGGGGGTGAAGGTGGCGGAGGCGGCCTGGAGCAGCAGCACGAGGCCGTAGATCTGCCAGACCTCGGTGACGAAGGGCAGTGAGAGGGCGATGCCCGCGCGCAGCAGGTCGAGCGAGACGAGCAGGGTGCGCCGGGGCAGCCGGGCGGCGAGGACTCCGGCGAGCGGGGCGAACGCCACGTACGCGACCATCTTGAGCGCGAGGGCGGTGCCGAGCACGGCGGAGGCGTCGGCGCCCGCGAGGTCGTACGCGAGCAGCGACAGGGCGACGGTGGCGAGGCCCGTGCCGACGAGGGCGACGACCTGGGCCGCGAACAGGCGCCGGAAGGCGGGGGTGCGCAGCACGGAGAGCACGCTTCCACGGTAACGGATGCGTGCATGGTTGCGCACACGTTGACGTGACGGCCTGGGCGGCCGGCCGTCTCAGTCGTGCCAGGGCTCGCCGCTCACCTCGTGGTCGGCGCGGTTGATCGCCTCGACGACGAGCCGCTTGAGATGACCGTCGGGCATCGCGTACACGACCCGCCGGCCGTCCTTGCGGGACTGGACGAGGCCGCCGATCCGCAGCTTGGCGAGATGCTGGCTGACCGCGGGGCGGGCGGCGCCGCACGCCTCGGTCAGGGCGGTCACGTCGGCCTCGCCCTTGGTGAGCAGCCACACGAGCTGGAGGCGGGTGGGGTCGGCGAGCAGCGCGAAGACGGCGGCGGCGGCCGCGAGTTCACGGGCCCCGGGGGTCCGCTCATGCGTTTGGGGTTCCGGCACCTCCTCATCGTAGGCAGCGGCGCGGAAGACCGGGGAACTCCCCGTCGCCCTGCTACGTTCTACAGACACGTAGAAGTTGATCGACGACGTCAGGAGTACATCGACATGGCCCTGTGGGACCGCATCAAGGAATCCGCGGCATCGATGCAGACCCAGCTGCTCGCGACGAAGAACGACCTGAAGAGCGGCGCCTTCCGCGACGCGAGCATGGCGATGTGCGCGCTCGTCGCGGCGGCCGACGGCACGGTCGACGCCTCCGAGCGGCGCCGGGTCGCCCAGCTCATCGCGACCAACGAGGTGTTGCAGAACTTCGACGCGGCGGATCTGCAGCGCCGCTTCGAGGCCAATCTGGACAAGCTGGCCGCCGACTTCGACCTCGGCAGGGTCAGCGTGCTCCAGGAGATCGCCAAGGCGAAGAAGAAGCCGGCCGAGGCCCGCGCGGTCGTGCAGATCGGCATCGTCATCGGCGGCGCGGACGGCGACTTCGACAAGACCGAGCAGGGCGTGGTGCGGGAGGCGTGCTTCGCGCTCGACCTGCCGCCGCACGAGTTCGACCTGTAGGGGCTACACCAGCGGCGTGGCGGTGTGCAGGACGAGGAGGAGCGTGACGGCGGAGTTCGCCGAGGAGAGCGCCGAGACCGTCGCGCCCGCCGCCGCGCCCCACACCGCGAGGCCCACCGCCGTGGACAGCGGCGGCCAGGCGAGGCCGGGTTCGGCGGGCTCGGGGCCGAGCAGGGCGGCGACCCGGCGCGGCACCGGACCCGCTCCCCCGCCCGTGCTCCCGCCGGACACGTGGGCGAGGCCGGCGGCGGCCGGTGCGGGCGCGGCGACCAGTGCCGCGCGGCCGATGGCGCGGGCGACCGTGCGACGACTGCGGACGGCGGTGGCCGCCTCCTCGTCGGCCCAGCGCTCGGCGGTGTAGGTGACGGCCGTGCGCAGCGGGCGCAGGAAGGGGTTGGCCCGGGCGGCGAGTTCCACCGCCAGCAGATGGCGGTGGTGGCGGCCGGTCAGATGGGCCCGCTCGTGCGCGAAGAGCGCCCGCCGTTCGGCGGGGCCGAGCGCGGCCAGCATCCCGGTGCTGACCACCACGCGGTCCATCCTCCGGTCCGCCACCCGCTCGCCGCGCTCGCCGCGCTCACCGCGGCCACTGCGGGCGCGGCTGCCGCGGTGCCGGCGCCGGCCGGGCAGGGCGTAGGCGTACGGGGCGGGGTCGGACAGCACCGCGACCGGCCGCCCGCCCGGCAGCCCGGCGAGGGCCCGCTCGGCGCGGCGGCGCACCCGCCGGTGGCGGGCGACGGCGTGCAGACAGGCGAGCACGACGGCGCCGAGCGCCGGGATGGCGGCGCGCCCGGCGATCCCGTCGTACGGCACGGCGGCCCGTACCTCGGGGTCGGACCAGCCGTCGGGCAGCGGGTTGCCGGGGAGCTGTGCGGTGCCGACGACCATGAGCAGGGCGAGGCAGAGGGTGCTGCAGAGCGCGAGCACGACGGCGAAGCCCGTGAGCAGCCGGGTGGCGGCGCGCGGGTGCAGCCGGTGCTCGGCGAGCCGGGCGACGGGCCAGGCGCTGAGCGGGAGCAGCAGCGGAAGGAAGACGAAGACTCCCATGACCGCTAGTCTCCGCCCTCCCTCCGGCGGTCCGTTCTCGCTTCGGCCGCCGCTTCGGCGTCGTCGGCGAGGAGTTCACGCAGCAGTCGCTCGTCGTTGGGCGAGAGGGCGGTGACGAAGCTGGCGAGGACGGCCTTGCGGTCGGCCTCGGCGTCGAGGACCTTGCGCATGCGCAGCGCGGCGAGTCCGGCCTCGTCGGCGACGGCGGTCCAGACGAAGGAGCGGCCGGCACGCTCGCGGGCGACGGCGCCCTTGGCGTGCAGCCGGGTGAGGATGGTGATGACGGTGGTGTAGGCGAGGTCGCCGCCGAGGCCCTCCTGGACCCAGACGACGGGCACGGGGCCGGGCGCGTTCTTCAGTACGGCGAGCACCTGGGCCTCCAGTTCGCCCTGGCCGCGCCTGCGCGGGGCGGACTCCGTCCCGCCCGAGCCGCTTCGATCCGTCACGCCGCCGTCCTCTCCCGTCCGGCCCCCATCGTACTCACCGGCCCCTCCCCGGACCGCGGCTGAGCAAGCGCTTGGTTGCGGCGCTCACAGGGGCGCTGCGAGACTGGCGGCCTCATGTCCGGCGCCCACCTGGAGGAGCGAAGTGTCAGAGTCACCCGCCATCGGCCTGAAGGTCGGTCAGGTGCTGCGCGAGCAGCGGACCATCACGGACGCGGACGTCGCCGCCTTCGCCGAGCTCACCGGGGACCACGGCCGGCATCATCTGCCCGACCAGGGGCGGGCGATGGCGCACGGGCTGCTCACCGCCTCGCTCGCCACGAAGATCGGCGGGCGGCTCGACTTCATCGCGCGCCGGATGGCCTGGGAGTTCCTGCGGCCGGTCTGGTCGGGCGACACGATCACCGCCGAGGTGACCGTACGGGCGATGAGCGAGGTCCGCGCGGGGACGGGCCTGGAGCTCGACGTCGAGATCAGCAACCAGGACGGGGAGCCGGTGCTGCGCGGCGAGAGCACCGGCATCATCCGGCACTGAGCACTGAAGAGGCACCGCAGCGAGAACAGAGGTGCCACGGCGCATCCGCCGCCTCGTGGGCCCGGTCGGGGGTGTGGGTCCGGGGAGGTACGGATGTGCCGTGGCACCGGTTCAGGGGGCGGCGGTCAGCCCGCGAGGCGCGGGTTCGCCACCACGACGGGAGCCGCGGGGGCCGCGGGAGCCGTGCACTCGGCGTCGATCCGCGGGACGACGCAGGCCAGGGCGGTGGCCTGACGCAGGGTCTCGGCCAGGTTCTCCCAGTCGAGCGCCGGCCGGTCGTCGGTGCGCGCCGAGACCATGCAGGCGTTCCAGCGCATCCGGGGGACGCCGGGCAGCGGGCGCAGCCCGGTGGCCTCGTGCGGGGAGGCGGCCAGGGCCATCGGGAGCATCGCGCAGCCGAGCCCGGACTGGGCGGCGGCGCGGACCCCGGCCATGGAGCCGAGTTCGTGGATCTCGGGCGGCGCCTCGGAGCGCAGCCGGAGGAATTCCGGCAGCCAGCGCTGCGAAGGGCAGTCGGGGTCGGCGATGACGACCTGGCGGCCGACGGACGGGCCGCCGAGCCGGGAGCCACCGGTGACGGGCACGAACTCGACTTCCTGGAGCCGGGTTTCGGTGAGGTCGTCGGGCCGTTCGGCGCGCGGCTGCTCGGCCGCGCTCCCGGCCGCGCCGGACGGGTCGTCGGCGTCGGCGACGGTGAGCACGAGGGCACCGTCGATGGTGCCGGCCCGGAAGGCGTCGTGAATCTCGCCGGTGCCCATGACGCGCAGGGCGAGCTGGACTCCGGAGAGCAGCCGGCGGCCGATGTGAGTGAGGCGGGCGAGCTGCTGGCCGTAGGCGAGCGCGGGCACGATGCCGACGGTCATCCGCGGCGGGTTGGCGACGGGCCGGCGCAGGGTGACCTCCAACTCCCCCACGAGCGTGAGGATCTGGCGGGCGTAGTCGCACAGGACGATGCCGGTGCGGGTGAGCCGTACGCCGCTGGGAAGCCGTTCGAAGACGGGCTCGCCCACCTGCCGTTCCAGGGCGCGCATCTGCGCCGTGACGCTGGACTGCGAGTAACCGAGGCGGCGGGCCGCCTGGGTGAAGGACCCGGTGAGGGTCACTTCACGGAAGGTTCTCAGGGTTCTTGCGTCGATGTCCACGTGTTCAACCCCCTTGCCGCCCCCCGGCGGCAGATGGCACTGGACGGCAGGTCACACCGCCCGAATCGATCGCCCCAGTCGGTCGTAGCACCACAGGGGTGCCGGACGCTCCGTCGCTCCCGGCACCCCTGCTCGGCCGCGGAGGACTCTACTCGGCGAGCTGGGCCGGGACCAACGGAAAGTCCAGATCCGGCTGCGCAACGTGATTGAAGAAGTTCGACAGCACGTTGAGCGCCACGTGGCCGACGATCTCGGCCAGTTCGGCGTCCGTGACGCCGGCGGCGCGGGCGTCGGCGAGGGCGGCGTCGGTGACGCGGCCGCCGCTCTCCATGATGGCGCCGGTGATGCGCAGGACCTGGTCCATGTGCGGGTCGCCGGCGTCCTGGCCCTGGCGGGTGGCGAGCAGTTCCTGCTCGCTCAGGCCGACCTTGCCGCCGCGCAGGGTGTGCGCGGAGACGCAGTACGTGCAGTCGTTGCGCTGTGCGATGTAGAGCGCGAGCTGCTCGCGCTGCCGGGCGCTGAAGCTGCCGCCGACCAGTGCGTCGCGCATGGCGAGGTAACCGCGCAGGGCGGCCGGGCCGTTGGCGAGGGCGGCGTACAGGTTGGGCAGCTTGCCGAGCTGCTTGAGGGTGCTTTCGAGCAGCTCGCGCTGCTCCTCGTCGGCGGTCTCGACGGTCAGCTGGGTGAGGCGGGGCATGACGCTCTCCTTGAGCCGGATCAACATGGAACTGATCGGTACCATCGAGACGGTACCGATCGGTTCCGTCCGGCGCAACGGGAAGCGACCACTCCATTCAGCATTTCGGAACCGAGTGGTACCGTTCGGTATGGCCACGAACGCGAAAGAACGACTCCTCAGCGCCGCGGAGCGTCTTTTCTACGAAGAGGGCATCCGGGCCGTCGGCATCGAGCGCATCCTGTCCGAGTCCGGAGTGGGCCGCGCCTCCTTCTACCGGCACTTCCCCAGCAAGGACGACGTGGTCGTCGAGGTGCTGCGGCGCCGCGACGGCATGTGGCGGGCCTGGCTGGACGGCCGGATCGAGGCGAGCGAGCGCGGACCCGAGGAACTGCCGCTCGCCCTCTTCGACGGACTCGCCGAGCGCTTCGCCGCCGCCGACTTCCGCGGCTGCGCCTTCATCAACACCATGGTCGAGACGGCCGATCCGGAGAGCCCGGCCCACCATGTGGCGGCCGAGCACAAGGAGAAGGTCATCGCCCGCCTCGACAGCCTCCTCGATGACGGCGGCTACCGCGACCACGAGACCCTCGCCCGCCAGCTCGCCCTGCTCGGCGACGGCGCCATCGTCACGGCCCTGCGCGAGGGCACCACGGAGGCGGCCGTGCGCGCCCGCGCGGTGGCGACCGTGCTGCTCCAGAGCGCGGAACGCGACCCGGTGGCCAGCGCCTGATCCCCGTACGCGACGAGCGGGCCGGGCCGACGCCATGTCGACCGGGCCCGCTCGCACGCGGCCGCCGGGACGCCTCAGACGACCGTCCCGCCGCCCGGCCGCAGCGCGCCCCGCCGTACCTTGCCCGAGCGGGTCCGGGGCAGGCTCGGGACCAGGTCGACCCCGCGCGGCACGAAGACCGGCGCGAGCCGGCCGGCCGCGAGGTCGATCAACTCCCGGGCGAGCAGGGCAGGTTCATAGGCCCGGGCGGCCTCCACCACGGCGTACGGGGCGAGGCCGCCCCGCTCGTCCGGGCAGGGGATCACCGCCGCGTCCGCGACCGCCGGATGGGTGCGCAGGACCGCCTCGATCTCCATCGGCGATACCCGGTGCCCGTACGACTTGAAGACCTCGTCCATCCGGCCGAGCAGCCGGATCGACCCGTCGGCGCACCGCTCGCCCCGGTCCCCCGTCCGGTAGAGACCGCCTGCGAAGACCTCCTCCGTGCGGTCCGGCCGGTCGGCGTAGCCGCGCATCAGGCCCGGCGGACGGTCCGTCAGATCCACGCACACCTCGCCGGATTCGCCGAGTGCCCCGGTCTCCGGGTCGCGCAGGACGATCCGGTAGCCGGGCAGCGGATGACCGAGCGGCGATTCGGCGGCCGGGGTGTCCGGGGCCCGGCCGATCAGGGCGGTGGCCTCGGTCTGCCCGTAGCCGTCGCGGACCCGCACACCCCACGCCTGCTCGATCCGGTCCGTCACCTCGGCCGTCAGCGGCTCGCCGGCCGCCGTCGCCTCGCGCAGCCGCGGCGCGCCCCGGCCCCCCGTCACGTACGGCAGCATCGCCCGCCACGCGCTCGGCGGCGCGCACAGGCTGCTGATCCGCTGCCCGGCGAGCACCCCGGGCAGCAGCGCCGCCGGGATGCCGCCGTCGGGCGGGGCGACGACCGTGGCGCCGGCCGTCCACGGGACGAAGAAGCTGGACCAGGAGTGCTTGGCCCAGCCGGGCGCCGACAGGTTGAGATGCCGGTCGCCCGGTCGCAGCCCACTCCAGTAGAGGCTGGACAGGTGCCCGACCCCGTATCCGGCGTGCGAGTGCTCGACCAGCTTCGGCAGCGAGGTGGTTCCCGAGGTGAAGTAGCAGAACGACGGATCGGCGGCGCGGCTCGGGCCGTCCGGGAGGTACGGGCGGCGCCGGGCCGGATCCCGGGTGTCGGGATACGGGAACCAGCCCGGCCGCTGTCCGGCACCGGGCGCCATCCGCACCCCGGGCACCTCCGACTCGTCGATCATGTCGCCGAGTTCGGGCGCGCAGACGACGTGCCGGATGCCGCCGCGGCCGATCCGGTCGGCGGCCTCGTCCCGGGTGAGGTCCTGGTAGCCGGGGACCACGACCGCGCCCAGCTTGATGCAGCCGAGCAGGGTCTCCCACAGCTCCGCCCGGGTGCCGAGCAGGATCAGCACTCGGTCGCCCCGGGCCACCCCGGCCGCCGCGAGGCTGACCGCCAACTCGTCGGAACGGGCGGCGAGTTCGGCGAAGGTGACCCGGTCGGCGACCGGGACCGTGCCGTCCGGGGCCGGGTGGCCGAGGATCTCGAGCGCGGTGCGCTCGTTGCCCTCGGCGACCACGTCGAACCACTCCAGGGCCCAGTTGAAGTGCCGGGCCCGCGGCCACCGGAACGCGGCCGTGGCCGCCTCCCGGTCGCCGCGCAGCCGAAGCAGCAGGTCCCGCGCGGCCCGGTACTCCTCGTGGGCGGCGGTCCGCCGGTGCTCCGCGTACCCGGCCGGCCGCCGCTCCGGCACCACGGGTCCGGCCGTCCCCGCACCTCCCGTCGTCACCGCGCCTCCCGCCGTCGTCTCCCCGCTCGCCGCCACCTCACGGCCCGCCGTCATCCCGCCGCTCCGGCCAGCGCCTCGGCGATGGCGTCGGCGTCCCGGGTGAAGGAGCCCCAGGTGCCGGGCCGGCCGCTGCCGACCTGGGTGAACCAGCGGGTGTGCTCGCTGGGGATGCCGATCACATGGACGGAGGTGTCCGGCACGCCGTCCGCGCCGACCACATGGAACGGAGCGTCCGTGCAGTCGATCCCCCCGGTCATGAACTCCCCTGGCCCGTCAGTCGTGTTCGTGAAGGGCCGGATCATCCCGTCGGCGACCATGCCCCGGATCAGCGGATCGCGGTCCGCGGTCACGTCGGTCGTCGGCTGCCGCGCGTCGAGCAGCACGTCGAGCGCCGTCCAGGAGTTCTCCACCTGCGCCGACTCCACCGTGAACCGGCCCTCGACCGGGTCCGTGCCGAACCGGGCTCCGGGCCCCACCGGTTCGAGCACCCCGGCCGCGAGCAGCGCCAGGAACTGCTCGGAGCGGGCGAGCGGCGGGCCGGTCGACACCATCGCGGCCACCGGGCTGAACGCGCCGACGAACCAGCGGTGCGACTCGGGGGTGAGCCCGCCGAAGTCGACCAGCTCGCGGATGGTCTGCCGGACGTCCCGCAGCACGTCCGCCGCCGCCTTCACCGGCCCGTCCGCGTTCCCGAGCCGGGCGTCGCCCAGATCGGCCCGCAGCCACTCGGTGAGCACCTTCTGGAACTCGGCCGGCGATCCGAAACTGCGACCCTCGAACGGGCGTGCCAGTGAGGTCAGTTCGGTCAGCGGCCGCGGATCCACCCGGTAGCCTGCGGCGAGCCCCCGCAGCACGTCGAGGTCGGGCACGAGCGCGAGCGCCTCCTCCGCCCGACCGGTGAACTCGGCGGCCGCGTCCGGTCCGTGGACCTGCCGGATCCGGGTCGCCAGGAGCACCACGTTCACCTCGGCGAGCAGCCAGGGCAGCGCCGTCCGCTCGAAGTCGAGCGGGGCGTGCTCGGCACGCAGCCGGGACATCCGCGCCGGGGTGAACAGGACCGGGCGGTAGCGGTGTTCGGGCCCCTTCTGGTTGATCCCGCGGGTCAGCAGCGGCACTCCGGCGCGCGAGCCCGCGAGGATCCGCGGTTCCTTGCCGCTCGGCAGGTACAGCAGCCCGTCCCCGCCCTCGGTGAACGCGCCGCCGCGCCCCAGGGTCAGCTCCGCGACGACGTCGTAGAAGGTCAGGCCCATCCCGATGACACCCACCCGGGCGCCGGCCGGGATGTCCGCGAGCGGCATCGCGTTGGCCGAGCCGCCCGTCACGTACCGCAGCGGCCGGGCCGCGGTCGTGTGCGTACGGGCGAAGCGCAGCCACTCCCGCTGCTGCCGGTCCGGCTCGTTGACCGGATGCCCGGTGGCGAGCACGATCCGGTCCACGGTGAGCACGTCGCCGCGGTCGAGCCGCAGCCGGTACGACTCCTCGGCCGCGCTCCGCTCGGCGCAGATCACCTTCGCCGGGACCCGGTGCACCGTGAGGCACGGCGGCAGCGTCTCCTCGACGCGCTCCATCACGTACGACAGGTACTGCCCGTACACCACCCGCGGCGCGTACCCCTGCGGCTCGGCGTGCGCGGGGTCGTGCTCCGCCCACCACTCGCCGAGCGAGGGCCCCGCACCCGGCCGGTGCGGCCCCTCGTCGGCCGGCCCGGAGAACATGGTGACCTCCTGCGCGGCGGTGTTCATCAGGAACCACGGCGACTGGTCGGTGCGCCAGATCCGTCCGGCCCCCGCCTCGTACGGATCGATCGCGTACACCTCCATCCGGCGCGCGGGCGGCCGTTCGGCGCACCGGGCGGCGAGCCGCTCCAGGACGGACAGGCCGCGCGGGCCCATGCCGACGAACGCGATCCGCAGCGGCTCGGCGACCGGGTCGGCCAGGCACCTCGGGGTCGTGAGCGGCGCGGGCTCGGGCGGCGGGGCGGTCTCCGCGGCCAGGTCGTGCTCGCGGGCGACCCGGCCGAGCATCCCGGACAGCTGACGCGAGGTCATCGGTGTGGTCCTCCGGCTGGTGGTGAGCAGCGGCAGCGACCCCAGATCGGTCCACTGGAGCCGCCCGTCCGGGGCGACCGCGGAACGGGCGTCGCCCCGGTTGTCCGGGTGCAGGCAGAACGGCACGTCGAGCAGCCCCCGGTCGAAGGCCTTGAGGATCGCCACGCCCAGGTCGTCGGAGAGCGCGAGGACCGCGCCGACCAGGGCCCGGGCCTCGCCGAGGATCTCCTCGGTGTCGCCGGCCGGCGGGCCCGCGGCCCGCAGCCGGGCGCGCGCCGCGCGGGCCGCGTCGGCGGCCACGCCCAGCGCGGTCAGGTTCTCCGCGACCGTCGGGATGCGGTGCGCCTCCGTCTCGGTCTTCACGATCAGCCGCTGCGCCCCGCCGTGCACGGCGAGTTCGGCGCTGCGGCGCAGCAGCAGCCGGGCGCCGGGGACGGTGCGCGGATAGACGCCCATGTACGTGTAGAGCACGATGTGCCGGTCGACGCCGGCCGGAAGGAGCTCGTCCGCGAGCAGCCGCAGCGCGGCGAGGGCGCCCGCGTCCTGGGCGGCGTGGGTCTGCTGGGCGTAGGACAGGGACACGCTGGTCGCGCCGTTCGCCGCGAAGAACAGGCACTCCAGGACGGAGACCGCGACCAGCATCGACGGCGGGCACAGCTGGCCGAGCAGACAGCCGCCGAACGACTCCAGGTGCGCCCGGCGGCCGTTCGCCCGGCTCTCCTCGGCGAGGAACTGCACGGAGTCCCGCCAGGCGGCGACGGCTTCGGCGAGCGGGGTACGGCCGTAGGGCAGGCAGTACGAGACGGGGCCGCCCTCGCTGGCGGTGAGCCCGGCGGCCGCCATCGTCCGGAAGATGGCCATCGGATCGGCGGAGCCGTGCCTGACCTGCACCGGCGTGCGGCGCCCGGCGGCCGCGGCCACCCGGGCGGCGGTCTTCGGGCCGTGACTGACGATCGGGAAGCCGTTGAGCGGCCGGCCCGTGCGCAGGGCGGCGGTGGCGGCGGCGTGGTCGCCGACGCGGGTGTAGCTGTCGATGGTGAGCGTCGAGACGGTCCGTTCCGGGAGCGCGGCGACGGCGGCGACTCCGGCGGCCATGCCTTCCGGGGACACCATGCCCATCCGGGGCTGCACGACGAGCTCACCGGCGGCGGCAGCCTCCTGGACGAACGCGCCGAGGTCACCGGGCGGAGCCGGGGAGAGGGGCTGCGGGGACGAGTGCGGGAGCGGAGGCAGTCCGGAAAGGGTCATGCCGCGGCCCGCCCGGTACACGCGCCTCTCGCCCCGGCCCGTTCGCCGAGCCGCCCGAGGTGCGTCAGCAGCGCGATGGGCGCCGTGCCGTCCGCGTACACCTCGTCGTACCCGGCGGCCAGCAGCTCCGCCCGCCGCTCCTCCGCCCCGTCCGGCGAGATGCCGAGGAGCCCGCCGATCACCATCGGGATCCCATGGGTGTCCGCGTCGGCGCGCAGCGCGCGGGCGGCCCGCAGCCCGTCCTGGTGCCCGTGTCCGTTGACGGACGACAGCACGACGAGGTCGGGGCTGGTCATCCGCGCGGTGTCGACGAGCAGCCGCTCGGGCACGCACGGCCCCAGATTGAGCACCGAGTGCCCGTGCTCCTCCAGGAACAGCTGGAGGTGCACCAGGTTCCACGTGTGCGCGTCGGACGAACCGGTGGTGAGCAGAACCCGGCGGGAGGGCTCGGGACTGTGCATGCTTTGCATGGCGTGTCTCCAGTGACGGTGCGGATGCGGTTGCTGTGGGGGTGCGGTGCGGGAGGGTGCGGTGCGGTGCGGGGGCTGCGGTGCCGGGCGTAGCGGCCCGGGGGCCTGACGGGACCGGGTTCCGGCCGGCGGCCGGGAGTCGCGGGTCGCGAGTCCGTGCTGCTGCGGCTCGGCCGTGCGGTGTGCCCCGCGCAGGCGGAACCGGGGCGCTCGGCGGCGCGGGAGCGCCCGCGCCGTGCGCCGGGAAACAGCGGCCGGGCTGCCGACCGGGCCGGAAGTGCGCCGGGCCCACGGGCGCTGCCGCCGGAGTCGCGGCAGCGGCAGCGGCCGGAAGGAACGGCCGGGTCGCCGACCGCGAACGCTCCGGCGCCATGGCCCGCGGCGGCCCACGGAAACGGCCGGGGCCCATGGCCCTCGGCAGCCGCGGGCGCGCGAGCGGCCGGGGAAGCTCGCGCCTGCCCGCCGGCCCGCGCGGGTGGTGCCGGCGGGCCATCGAGCCGGTCCGGCCCCGGGCTCCGAGTGGCGCGAGACCGGGTCACGGCCGGCGAGAGCGCGATGACGATCGGCACGAAGACCGCGGAGATCTTGTCGGCGAGGCGCTGTGCGGCCGCCTTGCCGTTCTGGGCGTCCTCGACGAG
>NZ_JBSGIW010000082.1:0-36141 GCF_053605265.1 Streptomyces sp. NPDC003943
GGCCCCTTCTTTCGGATCCGAGATCCGAGATCCGAGATCCGAGATCCGAGATCCGAGATCCGAGATCCGAGATCCGAGGTCCCGGAGCCGAGATCCCAGATCCGGGATCTCGGCTCCAGGGAGCCGCGAGCGGGGCCCCGATACCGGTCCGCGCGCTCGCAGCACCAGCACCGGGCACCGGCACCGGCACCGGCACCGGCACGCACGGCTAGCCGTGCCAGGACCGCCACAGCGCCGCGTACGCCCCGTCCGCCGCGACCAGCTCCTCGTGGCTGCCCAGCTCGCTGATCCGGCCCTCCTCGACGACCGCGATCAGGTCGGCGTCGTGCGCCGTGTGCAGCCGGTGCGCGATGGCGACGACCGTGCGGCCGTCCAGGACCCGGGCGAGGGAGCGCTCCAGGTGCCGGGCCGCGCGCGGGTCGAGCAGGGACGTGGCCTCGTCCAGGACGAGGGTGTGCGGGTCGGCGAGGACGAGCCGGGCGAGCGCCACCTGCTGGGCCCGGGCCGGGGTGAGCGCCAGGCCGCCGGAGCCGACCTCGGCGTCCAGGCCGCCGTCGAGGGCCCGGGCCCAGCCGTCCGCGGACACCGCGGCGAGCGCCGCCCACAGCTCCTCGTCCCCGGCACCCGCCCGCGCGAGCAGCAGGTTGTCGCGGAGCGAGCCGACGAAGACATGGTGCTCCTGGTTGACCAGGGCCACGTGCTCGCGCACCCGCTCGGCCGGCATCCGCGCCAGTTCGGCCGCACCGAGGGTGACCGAGCCGGTGCGCGGGGCGTAGATGCCGGCGAGCAGCCGGCCCAGTGTGGACTTCCCGGCCCCCGAAGGGCCGACCAGGGCGATCCGGGTGCCCGGGGCGACGTCGAGCGACACCCGGTGCAGCACGTCCACGCCGTCCCGGTAGCCGAAGCGCACCTCGTCGGCCCGGACCGCCCGTCCCTCGGGCAGCGTCTTCGGGTCACCGGCCGCCGGTTCGATCTCCCGGACGCCCACCAGGCGGGCGATCGACACCTGGGCGATCTGCAGCTCGTCGTACCAGCGCAGCACGATCCCGATCGGGTCGACGAGCATCTGCGCGAGCAGCGCGCCCGTGGTCAGCTGCCCGATGTCCAGCCGGCCCCGGAGGACGAGGACGCCGCCGACGAGCAGCACCGAGGTGAGCACCAGGGTGTGGGTGAGGTCGACGACCGGGAAGAGCACCGAGCGGAGCCAGAGCGTGTACCGCTCCCATCGGGTCCACTCGGCGATCCGCCGGTCCGACAGCGCGACCCGGCGCGTGCCGAGGCGGTGCGCCTCGACCGTACGGCCCGCGTCCACGGTCTCCGCGAGGGCGGCGGCGACCGCCGCGTAACCGGCCGCCTCCGAGCGGTACGCGGCCGGGGCCCGCCGGAAGTACCAGCGGCAGCCCACGACCAGCAGCGGCGCCGCGACGAGCAGCGCGAGGGCGAGCGGCGGCGCGGTGACCGCGATGCCGCCGACGAGCAGCGCCGCCCACACCACGCCGATGACGAGCTGCGGCACGGCCTCGCGCATCGCCTCCGCCAGCCGGTCGATGTCGGTGGTGATCCGCGACAGCAGATCGCCCGTGCCGGCCCGCTCCAGGACGCCCGGCGGCAGCGCCACCGCGCGCACCAGGAAGTCCTCGCGCAGATCGGCCAGCATCCGCTCGCCGAGCATCGCCCCGCGCAGCCGTACCAGCCGCACGAACACCGTCTGGATCAGCAGGGCGATCGCGAACAGCGCGCCCGTGCGCGGAAGATGGAGATCCCGGGCGCCGGCCGTCAGGTTCTCGACGACCGTGCCGAGGAGATAGGGCGCCACCATCGAGGCGATGACGGCGATCGCGTTGACCGTGACCAGGACGGCGAAGGCGCCCCGGTGACGGCGCAGCAGATCCCGTACGTACGCCCGGACCGTCGCCGCCGTGCCCACGGGCAGGGTGGTCGCGGACCGGGGTGCCGCCGGGTCGTACTCCGGCGGCGCGACACCGATCATGCCGTTTCTCCTTCCAGCTCGCCGAGGCGGCTCAGCGCGGTGTCGAGGACGAGGTCCGGTTCGTCGACGCCCTTGCCGGCGGTCTCGTCGTCGGTCTCGCGGGTGACGACGGCCCGGTAGCGGGGCTCGGTCGCGAGGAGTTCGCGGTGGGTGCCCACGGCGACCGCCGTGCCGCCGTCGACCAGGACGACGCGGTCGGCGAGGTCGAGCAGCAGCGGCGAGGAGGCGAGCACCACCGTCGTCCGCCCGGCCCGCAGCCGCCTGATCCCGGCCGCGACGCGGGCCTCGGTGTGCGAGTCGACCGCCGAGGTCGGCTCGTCCAGGACGAGCACCTCCGGGTCGGTGACCAGGGAACGGGCCAGGGCCAGCCGCTGCCGCTGGCCGCCGGAGAGCGACCGGCCGCGCTCGGTGATCCGGGTGCGCATCGGGTCGCCGCCGGTGTCCACGGACGCCTGCGCCAGCGCGTCGAGCACGTCGCCGCACTGCGCCGCGGCCAGCGCCTCCTCCGCCGCGACCCGCCCGGACGACGGCACGTCGAGCAGCTCCCGGAGGGTGCCGGAGAGCAGCACCGGGTCCTTGTCCTGGACGAGGACGGCGCCGCGGGCGGTGCCGAGCGCGAGCCCGTCCAGGGCCACCCCGCCGAGCAGCACGGAGGAGTGGTCCTCGCCCGGCTCCGCCGGATGGCCGCCGAGCCGGTCGGCGAGCCGCCCGGCCGCGTCCGGGTCGCCGCACACCACCGCGGTGAACCGGCCGGCCGCCGCCCGTACCCCGGTCACCGGGTCGTACAGGTCCCCGCCCGGACGGATCCCGTCCCCGGCGGTCCGCACGGCCTGCCCGGTGGTCGTGCGGGCCAGGGCGAGCACCCGCGCCGCGCGCTTCGCGGACGGCCGCGAGAAGGAGTACGCCATGGCGATCTCCTCGAAGTTGCGCAGCGGATGGTGGGTGAGCGCCACCGCGCCGTACACGGTGACCAGTTCGCCGACCGTGATCCGCCCGTCGAGCGCGAGCCGCGCCCCGTACACGACCACGGCCGCGAGCAGCAGACCCGGCAGCAGCACCTGGACCGCCGCGATCAGCGCCCACATCCGGGCGCTGCGCACGGCGGCCCGGCGCACTTCCTGGGAGGCGGCCCGGTAGCGGCCGAGGAACAGCTCCTCGCCGCCGATGCCGCGCAGCACCCGCAGTCCGGCGACGGTGTCGGAGGCCAGTTCGGTGGCCCGGCCCGCCTTCTCGCGCTGCTCGTCGGCCCGGCGCGTGGCGCGGGGGAGCAGCGGCAGCGCGGCGAGCGCGAGGACGGGGACGCCGAGGGCGACCACCAGGCCGAGGTCGGGCTGGTAGACGAGCAGTCCGACGCAGACGATGACGAGGGTGAGGGCGGCGGACGCGAAGCGGGAGGCCGCCTCGACGAACCAGCCGATCTTCTCGACGTCGCTCGTGGACACCGCCACGACCTCGCCCGCCGCGACCCTGCGGGTCAGGACGGCCCCCAGCTCGGCCGTCTTGCGGGAGAGCAGCTGCTGGACGCGGGCGGCGGCCGTGATCCAGTTGGTCACGCTCACCCGGTGCACCATGGCGTCGCCGGTCGCGATCGCCCCGCCGAGCCCGACGAGCAGCCCCGCGCCGAGCGCGAGCCGCCCGCCGTCGCGGTCCACGACCGCCTGCACGGCGAGCCCGACGCCCAGCGGCAGCCCCGCGATGCCCAGCTGCAGGAGCAGGCCCCACAGCAGGCACTTCAGCTGCCCGCCGAGCTGGTTCCGGCCGAGCCAGAGCAGGAAGCGCGGTCCGGAGCGGACGTCCGGCACCCCTGGATCGGCGTACGGAAGGTCTTTGATCTGCATGGCGCCCCAAGGGTTTCGACGGCGGCCTTTCGGGCCTGTCCGGCGGATCGGGGTCGGATGGGCCCGACGGGCCACCGAACCCTCCAAGGCTTGCGCCGTGGGCGACCCTCCGGCAATCGACTTTCTGGCAACTCCGAGCAGATCAGGCCAAGGCGGGCCCACGCCCTCTGGACCGCCTCACCCGGCCCGCGCTTCACTCACGACCCATGAGACAACGGAAGATCATGAGCATGATCGGCGGCCTCACCCTGGCCGCCGGACTGCTGCTCGCCGCCCCCGCCACCGCCGGTGCGGACGAGTCCCCCGTCACCCCGCCGGCCGAGTTCACCACCGACTGGCACGACCCGGTCACCGCGGCGCCGCCGATCGACACGCCCGGCACGCGCAGCTGCCAAGTGACCCTCGCCGAGACCCAGTTCCGCGACTTCACCCCCTACCAGGGGACCTACACCCCGCCCAAGGAGTGCGGTACCCGCTGGAACAAGGTCGTGCTCCGCCTCGACGGCAAGGTGAAGGGCCGTCAGTACGACCGGCTGGGCTACCTCACCGTCGGCGGCGTCGAGATCCTCCGCACCTCCACCCCCGAGCCCTCTCCCGAGGGCATCGCCTGGTCCGTGGAGAAGGACGTCACCCGCTACCGGGACACCTTCAGCCGCCCGCAGTCCGTCGAGATGCTCATTGGCAACGTCGTCAACGACACCTACACCGGCGTCCTCGACGTCCGCGTCACCCTCACCTTCTACACCGCCCACGGCAAGGCGAAGCCCGCCGCCACCCCCGACCGGGTGCTGCCGCTCACCGGCGGCAGCCTCACCACCCCGCGCAACACCGAGCGGATCCTCGCCGAGGTCTACGCCACCGGCTCCGGCGGCGGCTGCGAGGAGTTCTGGTACCTCACCGTCCCCGACGCCGCCCCGTACTCCTGCAAGGCGAGCGAAGGCCCGTACCGCGAGGTGCAGATCAGCGTCGACGGGCAACTCGCCGGCATCGCCGCCCCGTTCCCGCACGTGTGGACCGGCGGCTGGTCCAACCCCTTCCTCTGGTACGTGACCCCCGCGCCGCGCGCCTTCGACGTGCAGCCCGTCGTCTACGACCTGACGCCCTTCGCCGCCGTCCTCAACGACGGCCGGGCACACCGCGTCGAGGTCTCCGTCGCCGGCGTCCCGGCCGGACAGAGCGGCTGGAGCATCCCCGCCAACGTGCTGCTCTGGCAGGACGAGGGCCGCGCCGTCGTCACCGGCGCCCTGGACCGCCACGAGGCCGGAACCCTGCGCAACTCTCCCGCCTACACGCCCGGTTCGGCCGGTTCACCCGACGTCCTGGAGACCACCGGCGGACACACCCTCACCGTCGCCGGCCATCTCGACACCTCGCACGGCCGCGTCGACACCACCGTCACCCGCACCGTCGACCACCGCTCCACCCACCGCTGGGGCGCGGACGAGAACCCGGACGCGCTCGCCGCCCGCTGGAGCGACGACCAGACCGTGACCGTCGGCCGGACCGCGACCCGCACCCACCGCACGTACACCATGGACGGCGAGATCAGCGTGGACGCCGCGAACCGGCTGCGGACCGTCCTCACCGTCGGCGACCGCGCCGACATCACCGTCGTGCGCGGCGGCAAGCGCCTGTCCTGGTCACGGCTCGACGACACGTACACCGGCGACGCCGCCTTCAACCTCGGCGTCCCGCGCGAGCAGCGGCACGCCGTCGGCACCAGCGAGGAGCGCTACCGGCTGTACGGCTCCGAGGGCTGCTACGACCGGACGCTGAGGACCGCCCAGGGCACCCTGGTCGAGGACTCGCGGCGCTGCTGACCCGTCCCCCGGTCCGGGCCCGTCACGACCGGCGGGCCCGGACGTCCGCCACGCCCGTCACGGGCATCCGCCACGGCTTCACGGACATCCGACCACGACGTCACGGGCGGGTCGGACGCGATGTCCGTCACGCCGTCACGGCCGGGTGGCGCGCTCCAGTTCCAGGAGCGCCGACCGGTACGTGCGGCCGGTGGCCCGGTCCATGCCGATCTCGCACATCCGGTTGGCCGACAGATGCGCGTCGAAGGGACGCGCGGTGACCTCCGCCGCCTCGCGCGCCGTGGCCGCGGCCGTCAGCTCCGGGTGCAGCATGCCCCGGTCGCCCGCGAAGGCGCAGCAGCCGGCGTCGGCCGGCACGACGACCTCCTCCGCGCACGCCTCGGCGAGCCGCGTCAGCTCCGCCGTGTCACCCAAATGCCGCATGGAACAGGTGGGGTGGACGACGGCCGAGCCGACCCGGCGGCGCACGTCGAGCCGCGGCAACAGCTCGTCCGCGGCCCACACCAGCGAATCGACGACCGTCAGCTCGGCGTGCAACTCCCGGTTCTCGTCGGTGAGATACGGGACCACCTCGCGCGCGACACCGAGCGTGCACGAGGACGCGTCCACGACCAGGGGCAGCCGGCCCCCGGCCGTCCAGCCCCAGGCCGCCTCCACGATCCGGTTCGCCATCACCTCGGTGCCGCGCTCGTACCCCTTGGAGTGCCAGATCGTCGCGCAGCACGTGCCGGCCACGTCGTCCGGGATCCACACCGGCCGCCCGGCGCGGGCCGACAGCGCCACCACCGCCTCCGGCAGCGACGGCCCCCTGTGCCCCTCGTGGCTCCCGTGGCCCTCTTGCCCCTCTTGCCGCTCGTGCCCTTCGGGACTGCCGAAGATCCGGTTCACGCAGGCCGGGTAGTAGACGGCGACGGCGGCCGGACGGTGGGTGCGGGGGAGCCGGCGGGCCGCCGCGCCGGGGATCTCGGGCAGCCATTCCGGTACGAGATCGGGCCGCACGGTCCTGCGGGCGAGACCGGTCGCAGACTCCAGGAGCCGGTCGCCGATCCGCCGGCCGGCCGCCACCGCGAGCCGCGCGGACGCCTCCACGGTCCGGAAGTGCTCGGCGGCGAGCGCGGCGATCTGCTCCTCGCGCGGCGAGTGCCGTTCGTGCCGGAAGCGCCTCATGAGGGCCCCGGTGTCGATGCCGACCGGGCACTCAAGCATGCACGTGGAGTCAACGGCGCAGGTGTCGACGGCGTCGTAGCCGTACGACGCCAACAGGCCGGTCTCGACCGGCGATCCGTCGGCCTGCCGCATCATCTCCCGCCGCAGCACGATCCGTTGGCGCGGAGTGGTCGTCAGGTCGCGGCTGGGGCAGGTGGGTTCGCAGAAGCCGCACTCGATGCACGGGTCGGCGACCGGCTCCACGGTGGGGATGGTCTTCAGGCCGCGCAGATGCGCCTGCGGGTCGCGGTCCAGCACGATCCGGGGCGCGAGGACGCCGTCCGGGTCGATGACCTCCTTCGTCCGCCACATCAGCTCGGTCGCCTTGGGGCCCCACTCCAGCTCCAGGAAGGGCGCGATGTTGCGGCCGGTGGCGTGCTCGGCCTTCAGCGAGCCGTCGAAGCGCTCCACGGTCAGCTTGCAGAACTCGTCCATGAAGGCCGCGTACCGCTCCACGTCCGCCGGGTCGCCGGCGTCGAAGGCGAGCAGGAAGTGCAGGTTGCCGTGCGCCGCGTGACCGGCGACGGCGGCGTCGAAGCCGTGCCGGGCCTGCAGTTCGAGCAGCTCCGCGCAGGCTTCGGCGAGCCGCGCCGGCGGCACCGCGAAGTCCTCGGTGATCAGGGTCGTACCGGAGGGGCGCGAGCCGCCGACGGCTGTCACGAACGCCTTGCGGGCCTTCCAGTACCCGCCGATCGTCCTCGCGTCCCGCGTGAAGGCGTTGTCGACGGACGCGACCGGCGCCACCAGCTCCAGCTCCGCCAGGACCCGGGCGGCGGCCTCCTCGTACGCCGCGAGTGCGGTCTCGTCCGGCGCCCGGAACTCCACGAGCAGCGCGGCCGTCTCCCTGGGCAGCTCCGCCCAGTCGGCGGGCACCCCGGCCACGCTCACCGAGGCCCGCAGCGTGTTGCCGTCCATCAGCTCGACGGCGAGCGCGCCCGCGTCGTTGAAGCGGGGCACGGCGGCCGCGGCGGCGGGCAGCGACGGGAAGAAGAGGAGGGCCGTGGCGACCTCGCGGTCCAGCGGGAGGGTGTCGAAGACCAGCTCGGAGAGGAAGCCGAAGGTGCCCTCCGAGCCCACCATCAGTCCGCGCAGGATCTCGACGGGGGTGGCGCCGTCGAGGAAGGAGTCGAGCCGGTAGCCGTTGGTGTTCTTGATCGCGTACTTGGCGCGGATCCGGGCCGTCAGCTCCGGGTCCGCCTCGATCTCCGCCTTGAGGTCCATGAGCCCCGCGCACAGCCGCGGCTCGGCCCGCGCCAGCTCCTCGTCGGCGGCCGGGTCGGCGGTGTCGACGATGGTGCCGCTCGGCAGCACGAAGGTCAGCGAGGCGAGGGTCCGGTAGGAGTTGCGGGTGGTGCCGGCGGTCATGCCGGAGGCGTTGTTGGCGACCACGCCCCCGAGCGTGCAGGCGATGGCGCTCGCCGGATCGGGGCCGAGCACCCGGCCGTGCGGGGCGAGGGCCGCGTTCGCCCGGAACACCGTCGTGCCCGGCCGGATCCGGGCCCGCGCGCCGCCGTCCAGGACCTCGACGCCCGCCCAGTGGCGGCGCACGTCCACCAGGATGTCCTCGCCCTGTGCCTGCCCGTTGAGGCTCGTCCCGGCGGCCCGGAACACCACCTCGCGGCCCTTGCCGTGCGCGTACGAGAGGATCGCGGACACGTCGTCGACGTCCTCGGCGACCACCACGACCTGCGGCACGAATCGGTAGGGGCTGGCGTCGGAGGCGTACCGCACCAGGTCGGAGATCCTCCCCAGCACCTTCTCCGCTCCGAGGAGCGCGACCAGCTCCTCCCGCAGGTGCTTGGGCGTGCCCCGGGCCTGGAGGTCGGGCACCCGGTCGGGCGCCGCCCGTCGCTTCGTACCGGCACGCAGGGCCCGCGGATTCGGTTCCAGTACGGGCATGGCCAGGGCTCCCCTCCAGTGCGCGGCGTGCCCCGGTAACGGCCGCTCCGGTCTCAGCAGCCGCGCTCCGGCCCCTGGTCGACCAGGGCGGACAGCAGACCTCCGAGCACCTTGCGCTGTTCGACGGTCAGTGGGGCAAGGATGTCCTCTGCGGCACCGCGGCGCGCGCTGCGCAGCTCCCTCAGCGTGTCGCGGCCGGCGTCGGTGAGCTCGATCCGCACCACCCGGCGGTTCGTGGGATCGGGCACCCGGCGCACCCGGCCGGCCGCCTCCAGGCCGTCGACGAGGCTGGTGACGGCGCGCGGGACCACCTCGAGCCGGGCGGCGAGATCGGCCATCCGGGGCGGTTCCTCGTAGTGCGCGACCGTGCGGAGCAGACGGAACTGCGCCGGGGTGATGCCGACCGGCTCCAGATACCGCTTGTGGAGGCGGTGCAGCCGGCGGGTGAGGCGCAGCAGCTGCTCGGCGAGGAGACCGTCGGGGTCGGTGGCGCCGGATGCGTCCGGGGCGGGGTTGCTCATGACGGAATTTTATCAGGACAAGGTTCATTGTGAGCATAGGTAACAATGAGCTATGCTCCCATGGAAGCATTGCCGAACCCTCGTAGGAGCCCATGCATCCGCACGACGAGTCCACCTGGACGCCACCCGCCCGTGATTCCCGCCGCCCCGAGGAGCCCGCCCAGCTGCGGCGCATCCTGCGGCTGTTCCGGCCCTACCGCAGTCGGCTCGCCCTCGTCGGCCTGCTCGTGGCCGCGTCGTCGCTGGTCTCGATCGCCTCGCCGTTCCTGCTCCGCGAGATCCTGGACACCGCGATCCCGCAGGGCCGCACCGGGCTGCTCAGCCTGCTCGCGCTCGGCATGATCGCGACCGCCGTGATCTCCGGCGTCTTCGGCGTGCTCCAGACCCTGATCTCCACGACCGTCGGCCAGCGCGTCATGCACGACCTGCGCACCGCCGTCTACGCCCAGCTCCAGCGGATGCCGCTGGCCTTCTTCACGCGCACCCGCACGGGCGAGGTCCAGTCCCGGATCGCGAACGACATCGGCGGCATGCAGGCGACGGTCACCTCGACCGCCACCTCCCTGGTCTCCAACGTCACCGCCGTGATCGCGACCGTCGTCGCCATGCTCGCCCTCGACTGGCGGCTCACCCTCGTCTCGCTGCTCCTGCTGCCGGTCTTCGCCTGGATCAGCCGCCGGGTCGGCCGCGAGCGCAAGCGGATCACCACCCGGCGGCAGAAGCAGATGGCCGCCATGGCGGCGACCGTCACCGAGTCCCTCTCCGTCAGCGGCATCCTGCTCGGCCGGACGATGGGTCGTGCCGACTCCCTGACCAGGTCCTTCGCCGAGGAGTCCGAGCGCCTGGTCGACCTCGAAGTGCGCTCCTCCATGGCCGGCCGCTGGCGGATGTCCGTCATCGGCATCGTCATGGCCGCCATGCCCGCGCTGCTCTACTGGGCGGCCGGCCTCTCCCACGACATCGGCGGCCCCGCGATCTCCCTCGGCACGCTCGTCGCCTTCGTCTCGCTCCAGCAGGGCCTCTTCCGGCCCACCGTCAGCCTGCTGTCGACCGGCGTGCAGATCCAGACCTCGCTCGCCCTCTTCCAGCGCATCTTCGAGTACCTCGACCTGCCCGTCGACATCACCGAGCCCGCCGAACCCGTCCGCCTCCCGAAGGTCTCCGGCGAGGTCGCCTTCGAGAAGGTCGGCTTCCGCTACGACCCCGAGGGCGAGGGCCGCCCCACCCTCGACGGCGTCGACGTCACGGTCCCGGCCGGCGGCAGCCTCGCCGTCGTCGGTCCCACCGGCTCCGGCAAGTCCACCCTGAGCTACCTGGTGCCCCGGCTCTACGACGTCACCGAAGGCCGGGTCACCCTCGACGGGGTCGACGTGCGCGACCTCGACTTCGACACCCTGGCCCGGGCCGTCGGCGTGGTCTCGCAGGAGACCTACCTCTTCCACGCCTCCGTCGCCGACAACCTGCGCTTCGCCAAGCCCGACGCCACCGACGCCGAGATCGAGGCCGCCGCCCGCGCCGCCCAGATCCACGACCACATCGCCTCGCTCCCCGACGGCTACGACACCCTCGTCGGCGAGCGCGGCTACCGCTTCTCGGGCGGCGAGAAGCAGCGCCTGGCGATCGCCCGCACCATCCTGCGCGACCCACCCGTGCTGATCCTCGACGAGGCGACGAGCGCCCTCGACACCCGGACCGAACACGCCGTCCAGCAGGCCATCGACGCGCTCTCCGCCGGCCGCACCACCATCACCATCGCCCACCGGCTCTCCACCGTCCGCGATGCCGACCAGATCGTCGTCCTGGAGGAGGGCCGCATCGCCGAGCGCGGCACGCACGAGGAGCTGCTGGCCCTCGACGGGCGGTACGCGGCCCTGGTGCGCCGTGACGAACGCACGAACGTGGGAGCGGTTGTTCCCCAGAACGTGTGATCGTCTCGGATTTCGTTGCCCCATCCCCGTGTGACGGCTGATGATTACGGTGCGCAAGCGACGGGCTGCAGACCGCGACTGCGCAGTCCCACAGAAAGCTCTGCACGAGGAGAAGCTCCACCATGAACGTCATCACCAACCTGCTCGCCGGCGTCGTCCACTTCCTGGGCTGGCTGATCTGACGCACGAGGCACAGCAGGAAGGCAGCGCCGTCGGCCCCCCGTCCCCGGGGACCGGCGGCGCTGCCGCGTGTGCGCCGTCCGGTACGCGCGCCGCGTGCGGGCTCCCCGGAATCGGCGCACGGCCGGGTTAGCGTGCAAACCATGACGTACCGGACCTGGCAGCCCGCACCCGGTCGCCGCCGTCCCCGGCTCACCCGGCGCGGCAGGCTCGTCGTCCTCGTGGGGACCGTCCTCGGTCTCGCCGCCGCGATCGCCGTGCCCCTGCTGCTGCTCGGCGGACCGTCGGACCGACCCGCGCCAGGGAGGCAGCGCACCCTGGTGATCCCCGAGGGCTGGCGGGGCGGGGAGGTGTACGCGGCCGTCGACCGCACCCTCGGCCTGCCGGCCGGCACCGCCCGCAACGCCGCCCAGGCACCCGCCACCGGCCTCGCCCTCCCGGCCGCCGCGGGCGGCAACCCCGAGGGCTATCTCTTCCCCGCCACCTATCCGGTGGGCAAGGGCACCACGGCCGAGGGTCTGCTGCGCTACATGGTCGAGACGGCGGGGAAGCGCTTCGGCACGGCCCGGGTCGCGGAAGGCGCCCGGCAGCACGGGATCAGCGTCCACGAAGCGGTGATCGTCGCCAGTATCGTCCAGGCCGAGGCGGACACCGCCGAGGACATGGGCAAGGTCGCGCGCGTCGTCTACAACCGGCTCGCCCAGGGCATGCCGCTCCAGATGGACTCCACCATCAACTACGCCCTCGGCCGCGACACCGTCGACACCAGCCACCAGGACACCCGCATCGACAGCCCGTACAACACCTACGAGCGCCGGGGCCTGCCGCCGTCACCCATCGGGAATCCGGGCGACCAGGCCATGGCGGCGGCCGTCGCCCCCGCGAAGGGCGACTGGCTCTACTTCGTGACCGTCCGGCACAGCGACACCCGCTTCACCGCCGACTACGCCGAACACCAGGCGAACGTGGCCGAGTTCAACGAGCGGCGACGGGCCGCGGGGGCGGCGGGGTCTGCGGAGACTGCGGGGTGAGCGTGGTCCGCGCGGAATGCGGGGCGGCGGGATTTGCAGGGAGCGGGGGGGGCGGCGGGCTCTGCAGGGACAGCGGGGCCTGCAGGGAGCGCGGGGGCGGCGGGCTATGCAGGGCCCCAGCGGGGCTGGCACGGGCAGCGGGTCTTGCAGGGGCAGCGGGACCTGCAGGAGCGTGGGGGCGGCGGGCTCTACAGGGGCAGCGGGACCGGCACGGGCAGCGGGGTCTCCCGGTGCAGCGGGGCGCCGAGCAGGGCGCGGATCTCCTTCACGGCGGCGCGGCCGGCCCGGTTGGCACCGATGGTCGAGGCCGAGGGCCCGTAGCCGACGAGATGGATACGGGGATCCCGTACCGCCCTGGTCCCCTCCACCCGGATCCCGCCGCCCGGCTCACGCAGCCGCAGCGGCGCCAGATGGTCGATCGCCGCCCGGAATCCGGTCGCCCACAGGATGACGTCCGCGTCCACGCTCCGCCCGTCGTTCCAGGCCACCCCGGTCGGCGTGATCCGGTCGAACATCGGCTGCCGGTCGAGGATCCCGCGCTCGCGCGCATCGCGGATCGCGTCGTTGAGCGGCAGCCCGGTGACCGACACGACGCTCTGCGGCGCCAGCCCCTGCCGCACCCGCTCCTCCACCAGCGCCACCGCGGCCCGGCCCTGGACCTCGCCGAACGGGCCCTCGCGCCACACCGGTTCGCGCCGGGTGACCCAGGTCGTCGCGGCGGCATGCTCCGCGATCTCCATCAGATGCTGGGTCCCGGACGCGCCGCCGCCGACGACGATCACCCGCTGTCCGGCGAACGCCTCCGGCCCCGGGTACTGCGCGGTGTGCAGCTGCCGTCCACGGAAGGTCTCCTGCCCCGGGTAACGCGGCCAGAACGGCCGGTCCCAGGTGCCGGTCGCGTTGATCAGCGCCCGCGTCGCGTACACCCCCTCCGAGGTCTCCACGCGCAGCCGCCCGTCCTCGCCCTCCCGCACCGCCGTCACGTCGACCGGCCGGTGGACCCGCAGGCCGAAGGTCTCCTCGTAGTCGGCGAAGTAGTCGCCGATCACCGCCGAAGACGGCCGCGCCGGGTCGGCGCCGGTCAGCTCCTTGCCGGGAAGCGCGTGCATCCCGTGCACCTTGCCGTACGTGAGCGAGGGCCAGCGGAACTGCCAGGCGCCGCCGGGCCGGGGCGCGTGGTCGAGCACCACGAAGTCACGGTCGGGCTCGAACCCGGTCCGCCGCAGGTGGTAGGCGGCGGAGAGCCCGGCCTGTCCGGCGCCGATGACGACGACGTCGATGTCCCGCACTTCGTGTAGCCCGAAATCGTTCACGGTTCCACTAACGGTGTGCGGGGGCGGGATCTTCCCGGGCCTGCCGGGCCGGGCCGAAGGCGGGCGTGGGCAGCAGCCCCCGGGCGGCGAGCTCGGGTCGTACGCCCTCCCCGAACCAGTACGCCTCCTCCAGATGCGGATAGCCCGAGAGCACGAAGTGCTCCACGCCCAGGTCGTGGTACTCCTCGATGCGGTCGGCCACGTCCCGGTGGCTGCCCACCAGCGCGGTGCCGGCCCCGCCCCGCACCAGACCCACCCCCGCCCACAGGTTCGGCGCGATCTCCAGCCGGTCCCGGTCCAGCGTGCCGCCGCCGTGCAGCGCCAGCATCCGCTGCTGCCCCACCGACTCGCTGCGGCCGAGCGCGGCCTGCGCCGCCGCCACGGCCTCCGGCTCCAGCGCGTCGAGCAACCGGTCCGCCGTCGCCCACGCCTCGCGCGCCGAATCCCGCGAGACGGTGTGCAGCCGGATGCCGAAGCGGACCGTGCGGCCCCGCTCCTCCGCGAGCCGCCGGATCCAGTCGATCTTCTCCTTCACCTGCCACGGCGGCTCGCCCCAGGTCAGATACACGTCCGCGTGCGCGGCCGCCACCGGTCCGGCCGCCGCCGAGGAGCCGCCGAAGAAGATCTCCGGCAGCGGATCCGGCGGCAGCGCCGTGAGCCCGCCCGCCACACGTACGTACTCGCCCTCGAAGTCGTACGGCCGCCCGCCCCACACCCCGCGCACCACCCGCAGGAACTCGTCGGTCCGCGCGTACCGCCGGTCGTGGTCCAGGAAGTCCCCGTACCGCCGCTGCTCCGCGGCGTCCCCGCCCGTCACCACGTTGAGCAGCAGCCGGCCGCCGGTGATCCGCTGGTACGTCGCCGCCATCTGCGCCGCGAGCACGGGCGAGACCACCCCGGGCCGGAAGGCCACCAGGAACTTCAGCCGCTCGGTGTGCTGCGCGAGCGCCACCGTCGTCAGCCACGCGTCCTCGCACCACGTCCCGGTCGGGGTGAGCACCGCCTCGAACCCCAACTGCTCGGCGGCCTTGGCAATTTGGGTCAGATACCCGATGTCGGGCGCGCGCACGCCACGGGCGGCGGACGACCGGCCGATGCCGCCGTCGCCGTAGACGTGCCGGTCGACGAGGGTACGGCCGTCGCCGCCGGTGGGCAGGAACCAGTGCAGATGGACGGTCATGGCAAACCGGCCTTTCCGGCGCGCGGCGTCAGCACGCCGTGGAAGAAGGAAAGGAGAGGAGAAGGGAGAGGAAGAAGAATCTGGGAAAGTTCCGGGGCGTCAGCGGCCGCGGCGACACGCGGCGGAGGCCACCCGCAGCAGGTCGATGTGACCGCGCGTGGTGAGCAGGGCTGGACGCAGCATGCCGCGAACGTAGCCACGCGCTCCGGACCCGGTCAACGGTGTCTCGGAGCGTGGACGAGCAATCCCGTCCCGCGGACGGCAGGATGACCCCATGGCCTTCGACACCACGATCATCACCCTCACCACCGGCTCCACCGAGACGGTCACCGACCTCACCTCGCACTGCGAGGACTTCCTCGCCCGCGCCGCCCTGGGCCGCGACGGCCTCCTCAACCTCTTCGTCCCGCACGCCACCGCCGGCCTCGCCATCCTCGAAACCGGCTCCGGCAGCGACGACGACCTCCTTGCCGCCCTTCACCTCCTCCTCCCTGCCGACGACCGCTGGCAACACCGCCACGGCTCCCCGGGCCACGGCCGCGACCACGTCCTCCCGGCCCTGGTCCCGCCCCACGCGACGGTGCCGGTGATCGGCGGGCGACTGGAGCTGGGGACGTGGCAGTCGATCTGCCTGGTGGACACGAACAGGGACAACCCGCAGCGGCAGGTGCGGTTGAGCTTCCTGGGCTGATCGAGCCGATCGAGGTTGTCCTGGGTGTGGCCGCCGAATCTCTTTACGCTCCGGCGAAACGGGAGAAAGACGTGCGGTACCGCCATGGACGAGATCGAGCGGCCGTACAACGGCTGCGGAAGGCACCTGCTTGGAGTACGCCGGCTGTCGGGGGGCAAGGCAGCCACGACCTCCCCCGAACGGCAGCGGACAGAGACTTCGGCGGGGTGTGTCAGTTGGTCAGGCAGCTTGCAGCGCTTCGACAGGAGGATCTCGCCGCTCTTACGGGCCTGAGCCAGGCGTTCCTGTCGATGCTTGAGTCCGACGTTCGCGGACTCACCAACATCGACAAGATCATTCAATTGCTGACGGATTGGGCGTTCCTTCGGAACTCACCGGCCCAATGCTCCGAGTGTCGGTGTGCGTCTCAAGCGCGTGACCCCGAGTCCCCACTCGTGACTGGCGTCGCGCTCCCCACGGTGCCTGGCGGCCCCAAGGCCACTTCGCGGAGCGCGGGCTGGCAGTCCGCGCCTGCTGTGATGAGTACCCCGCCGAAGCATCGACGCATGAGCTGCCCAAGCTTGTAGCGCGGGTTCGATTCCCGTCATCCCCTCTTCAACGAAGGCCCAGGTCAGAGACCTGGGCCTTCGTCGTACAGATCTCTCAGCGCGTATGGTCGGTGAGTCGGCCGACCTGCTTCCTGCCGTGGCAAGCGATCACGCCTGCCACGGCAGAGCACAGCGTGCGCCGAGCATTCGCGCTCCGCAAACAAACTCTGTGTCGGTGCGCTGCGTGTCTCATTAGCGTGTGCTCATGAATGAGGTCACGTGGGTGGGGGTGCGGGAGCGGGTTCTCCGGCTCGCCGAACACCCTGAATCAGACAAGGCCTTCGGCGCGCGGGGGCACGGCTTTCGCCTCGGTTCGGTCATGAGCCAGGAGCAGCTCCGGGCGCTGGAGGCGGACCTGGGCGTCGGTCTGCCCGCGCAGTATCGGAACTTTCTCCTCCATGTCGGAACTGGTGGAGCCGGCCCCCACTACGGCCTGATGACACCGTCCTTGGGCGACGGGGGGTGGCAGTGGCGCGGCATCGGGCTCGCGTTCTCCGGCCAACCGACCACCGCCGAGTTCGCCGGGCGGCCCTTCGTGGCCGAGGTGCTGCAGGGCGAGCTCGACGCGCTCGACGCTCAGGAGCCCGAGAAGGACGCCTTCGCGACCGACGAGGAGTTCCGTCACGCTCACGCGGCCTGGGACGCGCGCTACGAGGAGCTGTACGACGCGCAGGAAGCGGGCGCGGTGTTCCTCAGCGAGCGGGGGTGCGGCTATACGTCTCTGCTGGTGATGACGGGCCCGCACCGCGGTGCCATCTGGGAGGACCTGAGACCGATGGACCGAGGGATCCAGCCCACCGGACATGACTTCGCGCACTGGTACCGAAGCTGGCTCGAGCGCACCGAGTATCGGCTCGATACCTGACGGGGGAAGACGATGCGGTACTGCGAACGCCATGAAATGCACAACTGCGCGGACTGCACTCCGCCCGCACCGCGTAGCGGCGCACCCACCAGCGAATGGGACGGCTGGCCAGCAGCCGCGATCATCATCCACGCCAGCGGCAAGGCCCACCTTCCCGGCTGCAAGCACATCGTCCCGTCCGATATCCGGCCACCCAGCTACGGCTGGGTGCTCACCCCATCACCCGGTGCCTGGCGCCGCCTCGCGCCCTCCAGCCCGCTCCGTGCCACACAGGGCAACACCAAGCGGGCGGCCGTGAGCCGCTGCCGTAGCTGCGACGCGAGGCAATAGGGACGCAGCTCGGTTCCTTGAGGGGAAACCTGTCCGTTCAGGCTCAGCGGACCGTGCCCTGTCCTGAAAGGGAGGCCGAAACGCCCGGTGCCTCTGGCCAGCCCGGAGTGACCTCGCTAGCCTCGCCCGCAGCAGTGACAACGTGCGTGCCTTGCGTGTCGGTGACGACGGGGGAGCAATGGACATTGCAGTGATCGCGGAAGGGCCGGACGCGGGCGACCACCTTCGGTCTCTCCACGAGTGGCTGGCCGACGTAGAGGAGTTACGCGGCCGGGTCGACGGCAGGGAGCGGCCGCCAGAGTCCGGCACGCTGGGGCCGGTGCTCGAGGCGTTGGTGGTGGCTCTTGGACCGGCCGGGGCGGCGACGGCGTTCGCCACCGGTCTCGTCGCCTGGCTGCGGACCCGCCGGGGGAACGTGCACATCAAGGTGACGGTTCCGGATCGCGGTTCGGTGGAACTGACCGCGACACGTGTGGCCGAACTCGACGCGGACGCGCTGCGGCAGCAAGTGGCCGACGTCATCGACATGGTGGGTCGGCAGGAGGACGGGCCCGGGCCTCGGGAGCTGCCGTGACGGACCTTTCGGGTCCGGGCGTACGGGTCCTGTTGATCGCCACCGCCCACCACGGGGGTCCGCTGCTGACCTCGGTCCCCTCGGTCGCCACCTCCTTCCGGGATTTGAAGAATGTCCTGATCGAGCGGTGTGGGGTACGGGACGAGAACCTGCGCCCGCTGCTCGATCCGGCCGACGCGCAGACCATGGCACGGGCCGTCACCGAGGAAGCCCAGCGGGCGGACAGCGTGCTGCTCGTGTGGTTCATCGGGCACGGTCTGCTCGGCCCCGAGGGAGAGCTGTACCTGGCAGCCGGCAACACCGACCGGCTGACCCCCGGCATGGCGGAGCACCAGGCGCTCTCGTTCTCCTCGCTGCGGCAGGCGCTCGGTGCCAGCCGGGCCTCGTCCGTCGTCGTCGTGCTCGACTGCTGTTTCTCGGGGCGGGCGTCGCTCGGCGGAGAGCCGTCCACCCGCTCGTTCGCGATGGCGCCCGCGCATGGGATGTACCTCATGGGGTCCGCGGAACAGCTGGCCCTCGCACCCCCTGACATGAAGCACACCGCGTTCACCGGAGCGGTCATCGAGCTGCTGACCGAGGGTGAGCCTCGCGGACTGCCCCAGCTGACGCTGGACGCGGTGTTCGACGGGGTGTTCCGGCTGATGAGCGACCGGCAGCGGCCACTCCCCCGGCGGCAAGCGGGAGACCGTTCGGGACAGCTCGTCATCGCGCCCAATCCGGCGGTGGCCGCACAGCACGAGCCGCCCGACGAGACGGAACCGGCCCAGAGGCGCTGCCCGTATCCGGGCCTGGACGCCTTCAGGGTGGACGACGCCGACGTGTTCTTCGGGCGCGACCGGATGACCGAGCGGCTGCTCGACAGGCTGGAGACGGTCGCCGAAACCGACGAGCCCGGCCCGCTGGTCCTGGTCGGGCCGTCCGGCTCGGGGAAATCCTCGCTGCTCAACGCCGGTCTCGCGGCCGCCCTGCGCGAGCGAGGGCTGCTGGGGTCCACCTCCTGGCTGACGCTGCGGCTCACCCCCGGCAGGAGCCCGCTGCAGCGGCTGGCCACACAGCTCGGCGCGGTGCCCGAGACCGTCGACGTCCTGCGCGAGGATCCCGGCCGGGCTGCCGAGCTGGGTGAACGGCTCACGGCTGACCGGCCGGAGCAGCGACTGATTGTGCTCGTCGACCAGCTGGAGGAGGTCTTCACCCTCTGCACCGCGGCGGAGCGCACCGCGTTCCTGCGCGCGCTGACCGCGCTCACCCGACCGTCGGACGAAGGGCGGCCGGGCACCCTGGTGGTGCTCGCCCTCCGGGCGGACTTCTACGGACAGGCCGCCGCGCATCCGGAACTGCTCACCGCGCTGCGTGATACCCAGCTCCTCGTCGAGCCGATGACCACCGGCGAACTCCGCGCCGCCATCGAGGGACCGGCGGCAGCCGCCGGTCTCGCACTCGACGGCGGGTTCGCCGATGTGATCCTGCACGAGTTCGGCACGACCGGCGACGGGCAGCCCGCGGCCGGGGCACTGCCCCTGCTCTCCCACGTCCTGTGGGCGACATGGACACGCCGCACCGGATCACGGCTCACCGTCGCCCAGTACCGTGCCACCGGCGGCATCGAGGAGGCCATCAAGACCACCGCGGAGGAGACGTACGAGGCGCTCGACCCGGCCGGCCGCGAAGCAGCCCGACTCATGCTGCCCCGGCTCGTCCGCGTCGGCGAGGGATCGACCGACACCGCTGGCCTCGCAGACCGTGCGGAGCTGCTGCACGGGCTGCCCGACACCGCCCAGCCCGTGGACCGGTCCGAGCTGCTGTACGGCCTGCCCGACACCGGCGCCGCCCAGGAGGCCATCGACCGGTTCACCCGGGCTCGGCTGCTGACCCTCGACCACGCCACCGTCCGGATCAGCCACGAGGCGCTGCTGCGAACCTGGCCCCGGCTGCGGGAGTGGGTCGACGCGGACCGCGACTGGCTGCGCGCCCGTCAGCAACTCGCCGCCGACGCCGTCGCCTGGGAGCGGGCCGGGCGGGATTCCTCGCTGCTGTACCGGGGGAACCGGCTGGCCGCCGTACGGGAACGCGCCGCGTCCGCACCAGCGAGCGCGGTCGAACCGGACTCCGTGCTCGCCGAGTTTCTCGACACCTCCTGGCGGCGGGAACGCCGGGGTGTCCGCCGGCTCCGGACGACGGTGGCGATCCTCACGACGCTGGTCCTGCTCGCCGGGACCGGTCTGTTCGGTTCGTACGTGTTCCAGCGCCGGGCCGAGCGGGCCTCCGACCGCGACCTAGCCCGCTATCTCTCCGCCGAGGCCGAGGGGCTGCGCTCCCAACAGCCGGGGCTGGCGAAACAGCTCAGCCTGCTCTCGTACCGGATCGACCACGAAGCGGGGCGCGGCGCCCTCCTCAACAGCCGCACCACCCCGGGTGTGATCAACGCGGAGGAGCCCGCGTACGACCTCGCCTACAGCGGTGACGGCCGCATACTCGCGATATCCGTCGGCGATGCGATCGAGTTGCGCTTCCCGGACGGCTCCACCCGGGTCGGAACGGGAGTCATCGGCCCGGTCACCGTGAGCCGGGACGGCCGTACCCTCGCCGCGATCATCTACGACAAGCACCGGTCGAAGACCGCGTGGGTGCGCATATGGGACCTGTCGGATCCCCGGCACCCGAGGCAGACCGCCGCACCCCGGCTGGACCACGCCGTCCACGCTCTCGCTCTCAGCCCGGACGGCAGGACCCTTTACGGCGGCCAGACGACCGGTGAGATCCACGTCTGGGACATCGCCGACCGGACCGCGCCCAGGCCGCTGCCCACGCTCCGGGCACATTCCACCCGGGTCGACTCCCTGGCGGTGTCCCCCCGACGTGATCTGCTCGCCAGCATGAGCCTGGACGGCCGGATCCAGCTCTGGAACACGACCGACCCCCAGCACCCCGAACCCGTCACCGTCCTCCAGGGCGAGAAGTACGACCGCACCCGCCTGGCCAATGCCTGGCCGCTGCACCGGGTTGCCTTCGACCCCGCCGGACGGATCCTCGCGGCACCGGTCACGAAGAAGACCCACACCGATCTGGCGCTATGGCGGCTGGACGTGCCGGCCAAGCCCCAGCGCATGAGACCGAAGAGCGGCCCGACGGACGACTCGTCCGTCTTCTGCAGTGCGACGGGCATGACGTCCGTGGCGTTCAGCCCGATCCGCGAGTACGCCGTCGGGACCTGCGACGGCACCTGGCACACGTGGATCTACGCGAGGACCGTCGTTCCCGGTGCGATCCTGTCCGGGGCGACGGGGGGCAGCGTCGATGACGACGAAGCGGGAACGGTCCTGTTCGATCCCGGAACGCCCCGCAGGCTGCTGCAGGCCACTCAACGGGGTGTGCACGTCTCGTACCTCGACAACTCCGCCCGGCTGGGCGCCCAGTCGTTCCTGCCCTCGACGCCCGGGACCGGGGGACAGTTCGACTACCGGAAGGTCGGCAACAGGTCACTGATCGCCCTTCAGGGAGTGGGCGTCAACTACCTGTGGGACGTGACGGAGCTACCGGACTCTGCCGTGCTCCGGGGCACAACCCTCTCTCCCGACATGTTCACCGGCGCTGACATCGCCCTCAGCCCCGACGGACGACTCCTCGCCGATGTGGAGGTGTTCGAGGGGAAGAAAGCCGACAAGAAGGGCAAGAAGCAGCAGTACGTCGGTGTACGGCTGCGTGACACCGCGGTGCCCCCGCGCGGCGCGCCGCTGTCCACCATCGAGGAAGACCTGGTCAACGGTGTGCAGGCCCTCGCCTTCAGTCCTACCGCCCCCATCCTGGCCGTGTCCGACATGAACGGCTGGCGGGACATGAACCGCAAGGCACCGGTCGTCAGGATCTACGACATCGCGAACCCCAGGCGCCCGCGGCAGATCGCCCGGATCGAGGCGACGACCACGGAACTGGACTTCTCCCCGGACGGCGAGACACTCATCCTCACCGACTCCCCCTTCACCGACCCCGAAGCGCCCCAGCCCGCGGCCGAAGACGAGCTGGAGGGCTGGGACCTCACCGACCCGACGCGCCCGCGGCAGCGTTGGGCCCGTCCCGTTCCGGATGGAACCGACTCACCGAACGTCGTTTTCCGGCCGGACGGCAAGCTGCTCGCGACGTACGACGGCGGGGGGACGCTGAAACTCTGGCGCTTCGAGGGGAACAGACTCACCGACGAGCTCTCCCGCCTGCACGTGAGCCGCTACGCCGGCCCGCTCGCCTTCAGCCCCGACGGAACCCATCTCGCCCTGCTGGGGCAGAACCCCGTGGATGAGTTCGACAGGCGCCCCGAGATCTGGGACGTGACCGATCCGAAGGCCCCCGAGAGGCAGTACTACCTGCCTCCGGCGGATTCGGGCGACGTCTACGCGCTCCGGTTCAGCCCGGACGGCGAGTTCCTGGCCCTCGTCAGGGCGTCCGCCGGTATCGAACTGTGGGCCACCCGCCCGGAACGGGATATCGACGACCTCTGCGCGTCGGCCGGCGACCCCATCACCCCTCAGCAGTGGAAGCAGTACCTTCCGGACCGCCCCTACCAACCGCCCTGCCAGTAGCCCCGACCGTAAGCACACGCCCATCCCACAGCAGTCCTCCGTCCGCCGACGACCACCGCGCGGGCCGGTGCGCCCCAGGCTGCAGCCCCCAGTTCATGGACCAGCCGTACTGGCCGCCCGGGTGTCCCCACACAGGCTGGGACGTTCGACGGCCGTGCCCCATGGCGAGGGTTCGATTCCCGGCATCCGCTGCCATGAAGCCGCAGGTCAGGAACCTGCGGCCTTGGTCGTTGTCCATCATCGTGGAACCATCCGTCCCGCGCGGGCGTGTTCTCCCTGGGGCGGGGGAGGCTCAGAGCGACGTAGGGGAGGAGACATGGTGAGCGACCGTACGGCACTCGCGGAGCGGATCGCGGACCGGCGGGCTGGGCGCGGCGACCCGCGCGGCATGGTGGGCGAGTTGCGGCGAGCCTTGGTCCTTGTGCCGATCGACTCAGGTGGCCTGTGGACGGCCGAGCTCGGCGGAGTGCGGTGGATCTGTGCCTTCACCGACGAGGCGGCCCTCGCACGGTTCGCCCTCGCCCGGGAGACTGCGGGGAACAGCACGGCCGGACGGGAGTGGGAGTTCTCGGTACTGCGGGGGGCGCGGCTGCTCGACGAGGTCGTTCCCGCCATGGACGTTCCCGCTGGTGTGGCTGTGAACGTCGCCGATCCGGACGGCTCGATGTTCTTCCCGCCGGTCACCGGCATCGTGCCCGACGCCGTCGCCGTCGATGCGTCGGCTGAGAACGGTGGCGTCCGATGAGCGGCGGCCCCGAGGACCTGAAGCTCTCCCCGGAGACCGTCAAGCTGCTCACGGACGGCATCCGGTCGGCCACCGCTGAGCTGCGCGATATCGGCACGGGAACGGGCGCCGTGCTCGGCAAGGGCCTGTCGGACCTGTCGATGACGGGTATGGAGGCTGGACACCACGGCCTGTCGACGGACTTCGAGGACTACTGCGAACGCTGGGAATGGGGTGTGCGAGCGCTCCTCCAGGACGCCAATACCCTCGCGGCGAAGCTGGGGCTCGCGGCCGGACTCGTCTGGGAGGAGGACCAGTACGTCGACGGCACGTTCAAGATCGCGGTGAACTCCGCCGTGGGCAACCCGCATGCCTCCGAGGCGGACATCGTCAAGCAGAGCTGGGGCGATGTGTTCACGCCCGACTACCTGAGCCCCGACTGGAGCGCCGAGTCCTTCGACCGCGCCGGTGACGACATCTCGCAGACCTGGAAGGACACGGGCCGTGCCGTCCTGACCGAGGGCAACGGTGGAAGTTCGTCGAGGATTCTCAACGAGCTCCTCGGCGTGGACCAGGGCGCCTACGACCGTGCCGTGGACGAGACCTACGGCCCGTCCCCCGAGGAGAGGGCGGCCCAGCAGAAGAACACCGGGGGGAACTGAGCCGTGGGCATCGGCGACTTCATCAGCGACATCACGCCCGACGCCGTGGAGAACGTGGTCGAGGACGGTGTCGAGTGGGTCGGCAACCGGGTCGAGGACGCCGGCAACTGGACGGCGGACCGTCTGGAGGACGTGGGCTGGGACTCCGGCGCTGACTGGGTGCGTGAGCAGTCCCGCTCGGTGGCCAACCGGATGGGTGCCGAAGTCGACGAGATGGACCTCGGACAGACCGAGGACAAGACCAAGCTGATCTACGGAAGCGCCTCCAAGCTGCGCTCCACTGCCTCCCATCTCCAGGACCTGCAGACCTCGTTCGACAAGGTGGGAAAGGGGCTCAAGGGACTGGACGCGTCCGCGATCAAGGGTGCGGCCGCGGACGCGTTCCGTGAGAAGGTGGCCGTCGAGCCGACGAAGTGGTTCAAGGGCGCGGATGCCTTCGGGAAGGCTGCCGCCGCCCTCGCGAACTTCGCTTCGACGGTGGAGTGGGCGCAGGGGCAGGCGCAGACGGCGATCGACAAATGGAAGCAGGGCACCAAGGCATCCGAGGACGCCGCGCACGCCCACCGCAAGAAGGTCGACGACTACAACAACGCCGTTGACCGGTACAACGCCCAGCCGCCCGAAAAGCGTGACCCTGCCTCCCTACCGCCCAAACCGGGTGCCTTCAGCGACCCCGGAAAGGCGCTGATGGAGGAGGCGCAGGAGATCCTCGGCGAGGCGCGCAAGCAGCGCAACACCGCTGCGGAGACCGCGCGTTCCGCGGTTCGGGCCGCGCGCGACGAGGCCCCGCCGAAACCCTCGTACGCCGAGCAGGCCATGGACGGCCTGGCGGAGTACCAGGTAATGAAGACCCACTTCGGTGGCGGCATCGTCAAGGGCACGGCGGGCCTGCTCAGCTTCGTACGGAGCGTCAATCCCACCGACCCGTACAACATCACCCACCCCGCCGAGTACGCCACCCAGCTCAACAGCCTCGGCGCCGGCCTCGTGCAGGTCGCCAACGACCCGTGGGGTGCGGGCAAGCAGATGGTCGAGAACTTCATGAAGGACCCGGCGGAGGGCTTGGGCCGGCTCGTCCCCGACCTGGTGCTGACCGCCGCGACGGGCGGCGGGGGCGCGGCTGTGAAGGGGGTGCGGGTCGCAGCGGAGGCCGCCGATCTGGCCGCGGATGCCAACCGGGCGCGCAGGCTGCTCGACGACGCCCCCACCGGAACACACAACCGGCCTGACGCCCACCGGCCCGTGGGTGAGACCGACCCGGTGGACCTCGCCTCTGGCCGCATGTTCCTGCCGCAGACCGACGTGGTGCTGCCCGGCACGTTGCCGTTGGCCTTCACCCGGCGCACCGAGTCGGGCTACGCCGCGGGCCGATTCTTCGGCCCGTCCTGGTCCTCCACCGTCGACGAACGCCTGGAGGTCGACGCCCGCGGCGTCGTCCACGTCACCGAGGACGGACTGCTGCTCAGCTACCCGCACCCGGTGCCCGGTCTTCCCACCCTCCCCGAGTCCGGGGCACTGCGCCGTTCGCTCGCCCGTGACGAGCACGGCGACTACACCCTCACTGATCCTGACACCGGGCTGACCTGCCACTTCGCGGCGCCGGCCGGCACCGAACCGGGCGGCGACGGGGTGGCCTGGCTGGTCCGCACCACCGACCGGGGCGAACGGCACACTGTCAGCATCGACCGCGAAGACAACGGCACCCCGCTCGCCCTCGTCCACTCGGGTGGCTACCACGTGGTCGTCGACACGGCGGACGGGCGGGTGACCCGGCTGTCCCTGCGGCTGCCCGACGGCAGTGCGCAGGACCTCATGCTCTACGGCTACACCGACGGTGACCTGACCGCTGTCACGAAGCCGTCCGGCGCCTCCCTCACTTTCGAGTACGACGACCGACACCGGGTGATCGCCTGGGTCGACTCCAACAGCAGCCGCTACGACTACGCCTACGACGAGCAGGACCGGGTCATCGGTGAGGGCGGCCAGGCCGGCCATCTCCAGCTCACCCTCGCCTACGGCCCGCCCGACCCGGCCACCGGCCACCGAACCACGACCCTCACTACCGCCGACGGCCGCATCACCCGCCATCTGATCGACGACGCGTGCCGAGTGCTGGCCACCACCGACCCGCTCGGCCACACCACCCGCATGCAATACGACTCCCGGGGCAGCCTCCTCGCAAGCACCGATCCTCTCGGCCGGACGACCTCGTACACCTACGACGAGGCCGGCCGGCTCCTCACGGTCCTGCGCCCCGACGGCGGCCAGGTCGCCGTCGAACGCGACGAGTGCGGATTCCCCCGGGTGTTCACGGACGCGGACGGCACCCGCATCCAACAGGAGCATGACGACCACGGCAACCTGATCGCCGTCACCGACGCCGCCGGACGCACCACCCGCTACTCCTACGACGCGCAGGGCCACCCGGTTTCCCGCACTGACGAGTCGGGTGCGGTCACGACGTACCGCAGCGACACCGCCGGGCTTCCGCTGGAGGTCACCGACCCCCTCGGCGGGACCACCCGCTACGAACGCGACGCCTTCGGCCGGCTCGTCCGTGTCACCGACCCCCTCGGCGCCGTCACCACCCTTGGCTGGACGGCTGACGGGCACCTCGCGCGGCGCACTCACCCGGACGGCTCCACCGAGACCTGGACCTACGACGGCGAGGGCAACTGCACCTCTCACACCGATCCGGCCGGCCTCACCAGCCGGTTCGAGTACACCCACTTCGACCTGCTCGCCAGCCGAACGGGCCCGGACGGTGCCCGCCACACCTTCGAGCACGACGCATCGCTGCGGCTCACCAAGGTCGTCGACCCGCGCGGGCTGACCTGGTCATACACGTACGATCGCGCGGGGCGAACGGTCGCCGAGACCGACTTCGACGGTCGGACCCTCACGTACACCCTGGACGCGGCCGGGCAGGTGAGCGCCCGCACCAACGCGGCCGGCGAAACCGTTCACTACGAGCGGGACGCGCTCGGGCGGGTCGTCCGGAAGGAGGCGGCCGGCCACGTGACCACCTACGCCTACGACGGCGTTGGGCGGCTCGTCCACGCCGCGGGACCGGACGGCGACCTGGTGCGGCAGTACGGCCGCCGCGGCGAACTGAAGGCGGAGATCGTCGACGGGCGGCTTCTCGCCTTCGCGTATGACTCCGCCGGACGCCGCGCCCGCCGCACCACGCCCACCGGGCACACGACCACCTACGGCTACGATGCCGCAGGGCGTCTCGCCGTGCTTACCAGCGGGACGCGCCGCATAGGCTTCGCCCACGATGCGGCGGGCCGTGAGGTGCGCCGGGACGTCGCCGACGGTCTGACGCTCGCCTCCACCTGGGATGAGACCGGCCGACTGACCGGCCAGCACCTCACCGCCAACGCCCGCACCGTCAGCCGCCGCGGCTACGCCTATCGCGCGGACGGCCACCTCACCGCCCTCGACGACGCCCTGCGCGGCTCCTTCCGCTACGAACTCGACACGGCGGGCCGCGTCACCACTGTGAGGGCCCCCGGCTGGACGGAGACGTACGCCTACGACGCGGCCGGCGAGCAGACCGAGGCGTCCTGGCCCAAGGAGCACGCCGGCCGCGAGGCGGTCGGCCCACGTACTTACTCGGGTACCGACCTCACCAGGGCCGGGTCCGTGCACTACGAGCACGACAGCGCAGGCCGGATCACCCTGCGCCGCAAGACCCGGCTGTCCCGCAAGGCCGACACCTGGCGTTACAGCTGGGACGCCGAGGACCGCCTCACGGCCGTCACCACGCCCGACGGGACCCGATGGCGCTACCGCTACGATCCGCTGGGCCGGCGCACTTCCAAGCAGCGCCTCGCCGAGGACGGGGAGACGGTCGTCGAGGAGGTGCGCTTCACCTGGGACGGCTGGAGCCTGTGCGAACAGACCACAACCGCGCCCGGCATTGCCCTGCCAGTCGCTCTTACTTGGGATCACCGTGGCCTCCGGCCGCTGTCACAGACGGAACGCGTGCTCGCGGGCGACACCTCCCAGGAGGTCTTTGACGAACGCTTCTTCGCCATCGCCACCGACCTCGTCGGGACCCCGGCCGAGCTCGTCGACGAGGCGGGTGATATCGCCTGGCATACCCGCTCAACGCTCTGGGGCACCACCACCTGGTCCAGGAACAGCACCGCGTACACCCCGCTGCGTTTCCCGGGGCAGTATTGCGACACCGAGACCGGCCTGCACTACAACCTGCACCGGCACTACGACCCCGAGACCGCCCGTTATCTCACCCAGGACCCCCTCGGCCTCGCGCCCGGCCCCAACCCCTCGGCCTACGTGCACAACCCGCACACCTGGGCCGACCCACTGGGCCTCGCCCCCTACGAGCCACTGCGTGAGGGGTACACCTCGTCACCAGCGCTCGAGCGAGACCCCTACCACCCGGACGTCGTCGAGCAGCGCATCAAGGACGACCGCGAGCGCTACGGCATCAAGGACCCCGCCGACCGAGGCATGATCGGTGCGAACGGACCCCAGATCACCAGCAAGACGCTGTGGAATCATGGGCCGTACCGGATCGATGTGGAGAACCCCAACCCCGGCCAGCGCCCAGGACAACTGCACTTCCAGGACCAGAGCAACAAGGGGGCGAAGTACCAGTTCGACTTTGAGACAGGGAAGTTCGAGGGCCTCCCGCGAAGCATCGAGAAGGCCGTCGGCAACAACCCCGGTTTCATCGCGGGCATCAGGAAGGGTCTCGCCGCACTCGGCGAAGGGTAGACGTGCGCACCAACCAGTGGATGAGGAAGCTCCTGGCGGACGCGGACCTGACCGGTCTGTCCTCGTCGGACATCCCCTCGATGTTCCAGGAAGTCGCCGAACGGGGCTGGACGGTGACAGGGAGCGGCGCACGGGTCCTGACCGATCTCCGCCCCGACCATGCCGGTTCCTACTTCGACCGCCTGTCGGAGGAGTCCACGGTCAACGGCCGCGGCATGACGGACTACGACCTCCCCGCCGAGCCCGCTGCCGCGAGCGAACGCGCGAAAGTGCTGCTGCGCCGATGCCTGGCGTACGCGGCCGCCTGCCTGCGGGCAGCGCGCGACCATTTCGGTGACGACGCGGTGCGGGCGTACGTCTCGCTCTCCCTGGGTGGGTTGGACGACGACCTTCTGACCGCCCAGGTCACGTTCTGCACGCCGCTGCCCGACACCCCGCCCTACATTGCCGACCTCGAGCAGGTACAAGATGCCGCCGTGGTGGAGCTCTCCGAAGGCGACTGCTCGGGCTGGGCAGAGGCATGACAAGCGGCCGTGTCATAACCCTCCAGGAGGGGCATTGAACAGCGGGCGAGTCACGGACCACCTGGAGAGGGTCCAGCCACTGACCTGGTGCTGGTCCCGGTCCATCCGCAGACCGGAGACATGTGGCAGCCGCGTGCCGGGGCGGTGCCGGTACCTATGGATGCCGCGCTCTGGGCCGAACTCGCCTTCCCGCCACATCGCACCCGGCTGCCGGTGGTCGGCGGGCTGCCGGCAGGTGTGGAGCGGGACGACCCGATGCCGCCGCACCCGTGGTACCCATTCCAGCCGTCCAGGGAAGCGTTCCGGTACACGCTCGCCCGGACGCCCGCCGTCAGGGAGCCGTGGCTGCGGGCGATCTACGACCGAGGATGCTGACCCGTCAGAGGCAGTGCGGACCCGGACGTTGGGTTCGACGTAGACGGCGTAGCCATCGCCCGAGTCGCAGCTGGAACCAGAACACACCCGATCACACAGGGCTGACCGGCATCACACATTCCATTTTCGTAGCCGAGAGCTATGCCTCCCGAGTGGCGTCCGGCAAGGACGTCGGACTGCAGCGTGGGGGATCAGCCACGGCCAGCCTTCTGTGCGCGACGCCCGCGATCCTGCTGGCGTGGTCGTTCCGTGAGGGGACGACTACGGCACCAGCCTGGTGCGCGGCGCTGACCAGTAGCCTGGGGTGTCCTAACGGAGGTTGGCGGAGTCGAGGGGTAGCAACCGAGACAACCCCTCCGAGACCTCAGGGCACGTTTGTTGCAAGGTGCTCAAGTTAGGTGGGGTAGAAGGCCGACGGCTTCGTCCTTCAGTTCGCCCTCCCGTTTCTGACCGAGTGGATGGTGAGGGCGGTGCGGGCGGCGGCGCAGGAGACAGACTGCGACCCGCTTCTATCAAGCCCCTACGTCTTCTGTACCTGACGCTCCACTGTCCCCGTCCCACAGCTTGCGAGGACGGCGTGGGCAGGGGCGAGCCTGGGTTGGCTCGCCCCTGCTGTGGCTCAGCTCTTTGCGGGTGGATCACCCTTGAAGGCTACGAAGCGGTACGCGCCGGCTTCGATGACGCGTACGTCCGTGGCACCCGCGACGTTCGGTGCCGACGTGTTGTTCACCTTCCATTCGATCGCTATGCCGTCCTCCTTCACGGCGGACAGGGACTCGTTCCCCACGGCGACCCGGACGACTTTCGACTGCGCCGAAGTCGGGGTCTTCTGGGTCGCGTACGTCGTTCCTCAGGCGTAGACCTTGCCGCCGACGACCGCGACGGAGGTGTCCTTGCCTGCGGCGATGGCCGTGGCGGTGGCCGCCTTCACCTCCGCGGGGATGTCGGTCTGCTGCTTGCCGTTGTCGCCCCAGGCGACGACCTCGCCGTCCTTGGTGAGCGCGAGCGCGTGGTGTGCGCCGGCGGCGATGGCGGTGACGTCCGTGTGGGAAGCCTCCGGGGCCTCGGTCTGGCCCTTGCGGTCCTCGCTCCGGGCCCAGTACGGACCCACTCATGAGCGCCGGTGAGAAGTACTGGCCGGCCGCGATCGCCTCGACGCCGTTCTCGGCCGCCGTGGGGACCGTCGTCGCGTCGTAGCGGTCGCTGCCCCACGAGACGACGACTCCGCCCTTCGGGGCGAGCGAGTGCAGGTAGCCGCCGGAGACGGCCGTCACGCCGCTCGTGAGCGAAGCCGGGACGTCCAGTCTGCTGGTGGCGGTTGCTGCCCCAGGCGTGCACGGCGCCGTCTTTCACAGCAAGGGAGTGGAAGGCGCCCGCGCCGGTCGCGCACAGCTTTTCCACGCCGGCGCTGTTCGGGGACCGTCGCGGCGACTTCGAGCGGGACCTGCGCCAGGCCCTCGCCGACCACCAGCCCGACGGCCGGTTCACCGAGACCGTCCGCACCGAAGCCCTTGCCGCCACCCGCCCGGCTTGACCGCTGCGCGTTCAGCCGGCGTGGCGGAAGCGGCGGCGGTACTCGCTGGGGGTGAGTCCGAGGCGCTTGCGGAAGACCCGTATGAGGGTGTCGGTGCTGCCGAACCCGCACGCCGTGGCGATCCGGGGGAGTGTCTCCTCGGTGGCTTCCAGGCGGTTGCGGGCGAGCTCGATCCGCGCGGTCTCGACGTAGGCGGCCGGGGTCATGCCGGTCTCATCCTTGAAGATGCGGGTGAGCTGGCGCTCGCCGATGTGGGCGTGGGCGGCGAGTTCCGTCATGGTGATCTTCTGGTGCAGGTTCGTGGTGACGTAGTGCCGGAGGTCGTCCATGCGACGGCTGGTGTAGGCGGGTTCGATCGGCACGGAGAACTGTGACTGTCCGCTGGGGCGCTTGAGGTACATGACGAGCTGGCGGGCGACGCCCATGGCGGCGTGCTCGCCGAAGTCTTCGGAGACGAGGGCCAGGGCGAGGTCGAGGCAGGCGGTGATGCCGGCGCCGGTCCAGACGTTGCCCTGCCTGATGAAGATCGGGTCGGGGTCGACGTCGACGCCGGGGTAGCGGGTGGCGAGCTGTCGGGCGGTCGACCAGTGGGTGGTGACCCGCTTGCCTTCGAGGAGGCCGGCCTCGGCGAGGAGGTGCGCGCCGACGCAGACGGAGGCGACGCGGCGTGAGCGGTAGGCGAGCCTTCGGACCCAGGCGACTACGGCGGGGTCGATCACTGGGTGTATGCGGTGTTCGCGGTCGATGGTGACGGATCCGGGCACGATGAGGGTGTCGATGCGTCGTTCGGCGATGTCGGAGAATGCGACGTCCGGTATGAGGCGGACGCCCGCTCCGGTGGTGACGGGGTCGAGGGTTTCCGCGGCGAGTTGGACCCGGTATCCGGGGTCTTTCTTCAGGTCACGGCCCAGGAGTGCGAAGACTTCTGGTGGGCCGGTGACGTCGAGGAGGTCGACGCCGTCGAAGATCATGATCGCTACGAGTCTGGGCCCCAGCATGTCCGGAATCCCCCATTCCGTTAGGTGTCGTGTCGGTTTCTGCAACTTATCCGACAGGGGTTCGATTCAGCCAGCCCCTACGGTGGGGAACGTAACTCGCCGCACACGGTGCCGAGTTAAACCTTCGATCTTCGAACCACCCACAGGAGAAGCACACCCATGCCGTCCACCACGCTCCGTGAGCTCAACCAGTTCGACCAGACCCCCGCCACCCTCGCCAACTCCACCGTCATCCTCGTGGACTACCAGAACACCTACACCCGCGGCGTCATGGAACTCGACGGCTGGCAGCCCGCGCTGGACGCGGCCGCCACCCTCCTCGCCAAGGCCCGCGAGGCCGGCGCCACCGTCATCCACGTCATCAACGACGGCGGCGAAGGCACCCCCTACGACATCCGCGCCGAGATCGGCCAGATCCACCCCGCCGTCGCGCCCGTCGAGGGCGAGGCCACCGTCGTCAAGACCGTTCCCGACGCCTTCCGCGACACCGACCTCGGCGACCTCGTCGACGCCGCCGGGAACAAGGACGTCGTCATCGCCGGGTTCATGTCCCACATGTGCGTCCTGTTCACCGCCCAGGGCGCGTTCCTGCGTGGCAACCGGCCCACCGTCGTCGCCGACGCCACCGCCACCCGCACCCTGAAGTCCGCGGTCGCGGAGGTCTCCGCCGAGCAGCTGCACCACGGCGCGCTCGCCACCATCGACGACCTGTGGGGCGTCGTCGTCCCCACCACCGCCGACCTCGGCTGAGCCCCCCTGAACGTCGCTGCCGGACCCAACCCCCAGAACTCGCGCTCTGGCCCGCGTGCCGCCACACCCGGCACGCCCGGGCCCGGCAGCGACACCCCCCACCCCCCACCACCCCGCACCACCGTTCTGGCACACCCCCGGCCAGACCACGGGACCGCCACGCCCACACGGCACCCGCGCCCCCACACCGGCGCACCACGGCCCCGCGCCTCGCTTCCCCCCACAACGGCACCACCGCACAGCCGCCCCCCAAGCCGGCCCGTGCGCCACGGCCGCTCACGACCGACCCACCCACGGAAGCACCAGGGGAAAACTCATGACCACCCGCCGCAACTTCATCGGCACCGCGACCGCGATCGGCGCCGGAACTCTCCTCGCCACCGCGACCGCCACCTCGGCCTCCGCCGAAACCACGCCCACGACCGACGGCACTGCCCCCGCCATGACGAAGGACGAGGCGCGCACCGCGATCCTGAACGTCAACGCCGGGATGAGAACCCGCTACAAGTCCCTCAAGGACGAACTCCAGAACAAGCTCTCCCCGGTCATCGTCGTGACCAACGGCCCCGAGGGCGGCACGTACTACCTGGTCGAGAACGGCGTCGTGGTCGAAAAGACCGCGCCGATCGACCAGCTCTTCCAGCTGGCGAAGTCGATCGCCCACACCCCGCTGGGCACGTTCTCCGTCCTCGCCCGCTACCTCAACAAGCGCGTCCCCGACTGGCACCTCAAGGCCGGCGACATGGACGCCCACGACCTCGAATCCGTCGCCATGGTCGGCCCCGAGTCCACCGCCTGGGTCGACCCGCTGCGCCAGTGGCGCGACGTCCTGATCAGCGGCCGGAACGCACTCAAGCCCGCCGGCCTGCCCGACAAGCTGGAGAAGTCCTCCCACGCGATCCTCAACTCGCTGATCGACTTCTGCTCCAGCGCCATCGACAACCGGTCGTTCACGATGAAGCAGTTCGAGGACGCCACCGGCGCCGTCTACGGCGACATACGCACGAACATGTCCTACGCCGCGAAGGTCCAGATCGACGCCGTCAACGCCCTCATGACCCGCTGGAAGAACCAGCTCGGCGCCCGCTGGAACGACGTCTACATAGCCGTGTTCTCCATGTGGACCACGTCGGTCGACAACCAGAACACCATCATCATCCGCCCCCACATGAACCCCGACCGCGCGGCGACGCACCTGATCGACATCATCAGCGACCAGCTGCCCGTCGCCGATCCCGTGAACGTGGCGCTGGAGAACATCGCGCGCATCGTCCAGGACAACATCGCCGCGGAGATGGTGTTCTCCGCAGACCAGAAGGTCGCCTCCAGCCTGAAGGGCAAGCAGGACCTGCTGTCCGAGGAGATCCTCGGCCAACTCGGCGGCACGACCACCGCCCCCTCCGACACCGGCGGCACCGCGACCGCCGCCGCGTTCCTCACCGGCACCGCCGCCAAGACCGGCGGCTGCCCCCTCGGCCACGACACGGTCAGCGTCTGACCCCAAGGACACCGTGTGCGGGCCGGGGACGGCCGGCCCGCACACGGCCCGTGAGACGGCGCCCTCCACACGGCCCACCCCGCCAGGGGCAAGGCCCCCTGACGGAGGGCGCCGTCTCCTCGTTTCCGGTCCGTGCCACGACCCGGCACCCGGGCCACCACATGCTTCACACCGGGGGAACACCCGCTATGCCCAGCACCACGACCAGACGCCACGCCACCCGCATATGGGTACTGCTCGGCCTCATCCTGCTCACCGTGAACCTTCGGGCCGCGATCACCTGCACCGGCCCGCTGCTCACCGACATCCAGCACACCCGCCACCTCACCGGCCTCCAGCTCAGCATCCTGACCACCCTGCCCGTGCTGTGCCTCGGCGCGTTCGCCGCATGGGTGCCGGCTCTCGCACGGCGTACCGGCACCGAGCCCGCGATCACCGGCGCGCTGCTGCTGATCGCCGTCGGCATCACCCTGCGTGGCCTGCCCTACACCACCGCCCTCTTCGCGGGAACGATCATCGCGGGCGCCGGGATCGCCACTGGCAACGTTCTCGTCCCCGCCGTCGTCAAGGAACGCTTCGCCCACCAGATCGGGCGGGCGACCGGCCTGGCGATGACCCTCATGGCGTCCAGCGGCGCAGTAGCCGCGGGCATAGCCGTGCCCGTCGGACGCCTCGCCGGATGGCAAGCGGCAATGGCCGTCTGGGCGGCGCCCGCCGCCGCCGGTGCCGCACTCTGGGCTGTCCTGGCCACACGCCATCACGGCCGCGGCTCCGGCACCCAGCGCCCCGCAGCGGGCCGCCACGAAGGCAGCCTGCTGCGGTCCCCGCTGGCGTGGGCGGTCGCCACCTTCCTCGGGATCGTCTCCCTCATGTTCTACGCGCTCGCCGCATGGCTGCCCGAGATCATGCAGGCCGACGGCTACAGCAGGACCACCGCCGGCGCGATGGTCTCCGTGATGCTCACCCTCGGCATCCCCATGGGCTACGTCATGCCGGTGATCGCCGCCCGCCTCCCACAACAGCAGCCCCTCGTCCTCGCACTGGCCGCCATCAAGATCACCAGCCTCGCCGGGATCCTCACCATGCCCTCGCTCGCGTGGATGTGGGTATGCATCCTCGGCCTCGCCACCGGCAGCGCCTTCCCCCTCGCCATGACCCTCCTCACCCTGCGCTCACCCAACCCGGCCGTCGCCGCACGCCTGTCGGGCATGGCGCAGACCTTCGGCTACCTCCTCGCCGGCACCGGCCCCGCCACCCTCGGACTCCTCCACACCCTCACCGACACCTGGCAGATCCCCCTCCTGCTGCTCCTCGCGCTCGTCGTCCCCGAAACCGCGGCCGGCCTGGTCGCGGCCCGACCGCTCCTCGTCGCTTCGGCCGGGCGAGGCGCCGCCGACGACGGACAAGGGCTTGGACCTCTACGGCAATCTGCTCCATCTGCTGAACTGGCCGGTTCTGCAGCCTGCCCTGGAGCAGGAGGTTCTCGATAGTGACCTGCTGCGACGGTGTTTCGACCTGGTAGAGGACATCTACGAGATCCCCAAGAGTCCTCGCAGAGTTCCGTGTACTTCACGGTGCTGGAAGGTCGGCTCGAATCCCCTCGATATCTGGCGGCCGCGATCCCGTTGCTGGGGGGGAGTATTCGGGACCGAGTGTCGAGCATGCTGGAGCATTACAAGGTGGAGGGGTACGAGCGCGGTCTTCCGCCCATCTGACGAGACGTCGACGCGGCGCCCGGCTCTCCGGGCCGCCGAGGACGAGCCAGTGCGGGGCGGGGAGCTGCTGCCCGTACAGCTGGAAGGG
>NZ_JBSGIW010000083.1:0-35540 GCF_053605265.1 Streptomyces sp. NPDC003943
TCCCGTGGAGCAGCAGCAGCAGCGCGCTCCGCGGCCGTCCGCCGTCGCGGGGGCTCTTGGCGTGACGGTACGGCGTGGCCGTACGGGTCGGGTACGGGTCAGCTCCAGGCGGCCACGAAGTAGCCGACGCCGTAGGGCGCGTCCTCGTACAGCAGCCGGCCCGCCAGGTCCGCGCCCTCGGCGGCGCCCGCGAGCACCTGCCACGGAGCCCGGCCGGCCGCCTTCAGCTCGTACGCGAGCCGCTCGTCGAGAGCGAGCAGCGCGGCCGGGTCGGCCGCGGCGAGCGCCCGCGCGACCTCCGCGTCGAAGCCCTCGGCGCGCTCGTCGAGGTAGCCGGGCGCCTTCACCGTGCGGCAGGCGCTGCCGTCGCCCATCACCAGCAGCGCGACGCGATCCGCCGACCGGGCGATCTCCCGCCCGGTCGCGGCGCACCGGGCCGCCTCCAGCGGCTCCCCGACGCCGAGGCCCTCGACGGGCGCGCCGGCCCAGGCGGTGTGCTCCAGAAGCCAGCCGGCCACGGCGAGCGACGCGGGCAGCGGCCGCGCCCCGCCGGGCCCGCTGCCGAGCCGTACGGTCAGCTCGACCCCGAACCCGGCGAACGACCCGGCGGACCCGCCCGGGAACACGCCCCGCGCGTCCTCGGCGGCCGGCCCGACCACCACGAGCCGGTCGGGCCGGGAGGCCGCGAGCACCCCGAGCGCGTCGGAACAGGCCGTACGCGCCTCGGCGAGCTCGGCCGCGGCACCGGCCGCGACGGCGGGCACGAGCAGCGGGGGGCAGGGACAGACGGCGGCGGCGACAAGCATGATCCGCAGCCTAGCCGGACCGGGCGGGCCTCCGCCGGGCGCCAGCCGCTTCCCGGCGCCCTCTCCCCCCGTGCAGGCCGCTTCCCGGCGCCCTCTCCCCGCGTCAGTGCGTCAGTGGCTCCCGCACGCCGGCGCGTCCGCCGCCGGCAGGGGGTCCGGGACGCCGATCTTCGGCAGGCCCAGCATCACGCCCGCCGGCTTCGCCGCCGCGTCCGCCTGGCGCTTCTCCCAGGCGTCGCCCGCGCGGGTGCGGCGGACGGCGGTGGTCGGGCCCTCGGCGAGGAGGTGGTGCGGGGCGGCGTAGGTGATCTCGACGGTCACGACGTCGCCGGGGCGGACGTCCTCGTCCGGCTTGGTGAAGTGGACGAGGCGGTTGTCGGGGGCGCGGCCGGAGAGGCGGTGGGTCTCGCCGTCCTTGCGGCCCTCGCCCTCGGCGACCATGACCTCCAGGGTGCGGCCGACCTGCTTCTTGTTCTCCTCCCAGGAGATCTCCTCCTGGAGGGCGACGAGGCGCTCGTAGCGCGCCTGCACGACCTCCTTGGGGATCTGGCCCTCCATGGTGGCCGCCGGGGTGCCGGGGCGCTTGGAGTACTGGAAGGTGAAGGCGTTCGCGAACCGGGCCTCGCGGACGACGTGCATGGTCTGCTCGAAGTCCTCCTCGGTCTCGCCGGGGAAGCCCACGATGATGTCGGTGGAGATGGCGGCGTGCGGGATGGCGGCGCGCACCTTCTCGATGATCCCGAGGAAACGCTCCTGCCGGTACGAGCGGCGCATCGCCTTCAGGACGGTGTCCGAGCCGGACTGCAGCGGCATGTGCAGCTGCGGCATCACGTTCGGGGTCTCGGCCATGGCGGCGATGACGTCGTCCGTGAAGTCCCGCGGGTGCGGCGAGGTGAAGCGGACCCGCTCCAGGCCCTCGATCTCCCCGCAGGCTCGCAGCAGCTTGCTGAACGCCTCGCGGTCGCCCAGGTCGGAGCCGTACGCGTTGACGTTCTGGCCGAGCAGGGTGATCTCGGAGACGCCCTCGCCGACCAGCGCCTCGATCTCGGCGAGGATGTCGCCGGGACGGCGGTCCTCCTCCTTGCCGCGCAGCGCCGGGACGATGCAGAAGGTGCAGGTGTTGTTGCAGCCGACGGAGATGGAGACCCAGGCGGCGTACGCGGACTCGCGGCGGGTCGGCAGCGTCGACGGGAACGCCTCCAGGGACTCCGCGATCTCGACCTGCGCCTCCTCCTGGACGCGGGCGCGCTCCAGGAGCACCGGCAGCTTGCCGATGTTGTGCGTGCCGAAGACGACGTCGACCCAGGGGGCCCGCTTGACGATGGTGTCGCGGTCCTTCTGCGCCAGACAGCCGCCGACGGCGATCTGCATGCCGGGCCGGGCGGCCTTCATCGGCGCGAGGTGGCCGAGGTTGCCGTACAGCTTGTTGTCGGCGTTCTCGCGGACCGCGCAGGTGTTGAAGACCACGACGTCGGCGTCACCGTTGGAGCCCTCGGGGGCCCGGACGTAGCCGGCGTCCTCCAGGAGGCCGGAGAGCCGCTCGGAGTCGTGGACGTTCATCTGACACCCATAGGTGCGTACTTCGTAGGTTCGCGTCACGCCCTGCTCGGCCACGGCTCCGGTCCCGTCTTTGCTGCTGGTCACCTGACAAGGGTAAGGGGGCCTAGAGGGGTGCGGTGCCGATCGTGCCCGGGGCCGGCGGCCGGCTCGCCTCCAGCACCGCGGTCAGCTGGGCGGCGAGGCCGCCCGCGGTCGGCCGGACCGCGCCCGCGAAGGCCGCCGAGCCGACGGTGAAGGCGTCCGCGCCCGCCTCGGCCAGGGCGCGGATGCGGGCCGGGCTGTCGATGGAGCCGGCGACGACGAGCCGGCCGGTGGTGGCCGCGCGGGCGGCGCGGACCAGGTCGAGCGGGTCGGCCTCGGTGGCGCGGTGGGCGAGCAGGTCGACGCCCGCGCAGCCGGCGGCCTCGGCGCGGCGGCAGTCGGCGGCGATCCGGGCCGGGGTGCCGGCCAGGCGGGTCGGGTGGCCCTGGGGCTCGCCGACGAAGGGCAGGTAGCGGACCCGGCTCCCGGCGAGCAGGGCCAGGGTCTCGTCGATCCAGGTGCCGCCCATCAACCAGTCGACGCCGAGGTCGACGGCGGCGCGGACGGAGTCGAGGGCCTGGTCGCGGCCGGTGGCGACGACCTCCAGGTGGCTGGTGGCGCCGAGCTGCCGGATCCGCTCGTGCAGCAGGCGCAGGGTGGCCGGGTCGACGCCGACGTCCTTGAATCCGACGTGGGTGATGCCGAGCCCGCGGATCGAGTCGAGGACGTGCAGGCAGTCGGTGACGGTCCGGTCGGCCCGGGTGAGCATGAAGATGAAGTCCATCAGACGTCCTCAGAAGTTTTCGGAAGTCCTCAGTCGGTGGGCGCCAGCTCGGTGGCGTGGCGCAGGGCGGTGAGCAGGCTTGCGTGGTCGGCGGTGCCGGTGCCGGCGAGGTCGAAGGCGGTGCCGTGGTCGACGCTGGTGCGGACGAAGGGCAGGCCGAGGGTGATGTTGACGCCGTGTTCCAGGCCCAGGTACTTCACCGGGATCAGCCCCTGGTCGTGGTACTGGGCGACGACGGCGTCGAACTCGTCCGCCCGCGCCCGCATGAACACGGTGTCGGCCGGCCAGGGCCCGCTCGCGTCGATGCCCTCGGCGCGGGCGGCGCGCACGGCGGGCGCGATGACGTCGAGGTCCTCGGCTCCGAAAAGGCCGTTCTCGCCCGCGTGGGGGTTGAGCCCGGCGACGGCGATGCGGGGCCGGGCACACCCGTCCCGGCCGCCGAGCGCCTGGTGCGTGAGGCGGATGGTGTCCAGTTCCCGCTCGACGGTGAGCGCGTCGATCGCGGTGCGCAGCGACTGGTGGACGGTGACGAGGACGACCCGCAGCTCGTGGTTGGCCATCATCATCGCGTAGCGCTCGGTGCCGGTGAGTTCGGCGAGGATCTCGGTGTGTCCGGGGTGGGGCACGCCGGCGAGCCGGAGGGCCTCCTTGTTGATCGGGGCGGTGACGAGCGCCCGTACGTGCCCGGCGAGGGCGAGTTCGATGCCTTTGCGTACGTACGCGAAGGAGGCCGCGCCCGCGATGGCGGCGACGGTGCCGAGGGCGAGGTCGGCGGGCAGGGCCGGGCCTGCGGGGAGGACGTCGAGGACGCCGGGCGTGCGGCCGGCGCCGGCGGGGGTGCCGACCGTGCGGACGCGGAGGCCGGTGCCGGTGGTGCGGCAGGCACGGGCGAGGGCACCGGGGTCGCCGATGACGAGGACGGGGGCGGGCCGGCGCGGGTCGGCGCAGACGCGGACGGTGATCTCGGGGCCGATGCCGTGCGGGTCGCCCATGGTGACGGCGACGGGGCGAGTCGAGGGGGCTCCGGTCAACGGGTGCCTCCGGCGAGGAGTGCGGTGAGGCGGACGAGGGTGTCGTCGTCGCCGAAGCCGCCCGCCTTGACCAGGACGGGCAGGCGGGGGGCGCCGGGACCGTGCAGGGTGCCGCGGGCGATGCCGGGTTCGGGTTCGTCGTACAGCTCGATGCCGGTCGCGCCGAGCGCGCCGAGGACGGCGGCGGCGGTCTCCCCGCCGGTGAGGACGAGCCCGTCGGCGCCCCCGGCGCGCACCCGTTCCCGCACCTCCTCGGTGAGCCGGCCGAGCGGCTCGGCCGGGTCCGCGGCGCGCTCCTCGGGCGTGTGCACGGCGGCTGCCCCCACCGGCCGCAGCGCCGCGAGCTGGCGCCTGCTGACCGGGTTGGCGCTGCCGACGACGGCCAAGGGGCGGTGTACGGGAGGGAGTTCGGGCAGGGGCGCGGCAGGGTCGCGGGTGTACCGGCGGGCCAGGGCGTCGGCGAGGCCCGGGGAGCCGACCCAGAGGACGCCCTCGGGGCGGGGCAGGGCCGCGACGATCGCGTCGAGGTCGTCGTCACTCACCGCCGAGCAGACGAACACACCGCCCTTCCCGGCCAGTCGGGGGAGTTCCGCGAGGCGACCGGGCTCCGGCTCGACGAGGACCGCCTCCGGCAGGACGCGGACGAGGTCGGCGGTGCGCACCGGGTGGGCCGGGTCGCGGGCGAACTCGCTCGCGTCGACCCGTACGCCCCGGACGTACTGCACGCCCGCCACCGTCGTACGGCCCTCGGCGGGGAAGGCGGGGGCCAGGATCGCGGCGCGGCGGCCGGATCCGGCGAGCGCGGCGCGCAGTTCGGCGGCGACATGGCCGCGCAGGGTGGAGTCGACCGTCTTGAGCAGGATGTCGGCACGGGTGTACGCGGCGGCCGCGCGGCGGGTCCGGGCCACGGCCTCGGCCTCGTCGACGATCCGGGTGCCGAGGTCGACGGCCGCGACGCTATCGACCTCGGCGGCGTCTGCGGCGCCGTCGCCGGCAACGGGAGCCGGGTCGAAGAGGACGCGGGCGCGGTGGCCCGATCTGCGGAAGGGCGCGGCGCCGTCGGCGGCGCTGGTGAGGTCGTCGGCGAGGACGGCGACGGTGGAAGGCGGCATCGCGGAGGGGCCCCTCGGTCGGCGGTGCTGGAGAGTGCGTGACGGGATCAACCATCACGCCGCACGAACCCGCAGGACAAGCGATTCCTTCTCACTCCACCTGTGACTAGATTTCACGCATGACCGCTTGGCCGGAGCTGCCCCCGCTGACCACCCTGCTGCCCTTCGAGGCGACCGTGCGGCACGCCAGCATGACCCGGGCCGCCCAGGAGCTCCACGTCACCCACGGCGCGGTCAGCCGGCAGATCCGGAACCTGGAGAGGGCCCTGGGCGCGGAGCTCTTCGAGCGCGGCCCGCGCTCGCTGCGGCCCACTCCGCAGGCCCGGCGGCTCGCCGCCGCCGTGCGTGAGGCGCTCGACGTGATCGAGACGGCGGCCCGTGAGGTCTCGGGCCGGGAGCGGGACACCGGTCCGCTGGCGCTGTCGTGCGAACCGACGCTGCTCATGCGCTGGTTGATCCCGCGCCTGCCGGAGCTCGCGGCCGCACATCCGGGCCTGACCGTGCACCTGTCGGCGGGTGGTGGACCGGTGGCGTTCACGCCGGGCCGGACGGGGGCCGTCGACGCGGCCCTTCGCCGGGACGACTTCCCGGTGCCGCACGGGGTGAGCCGGGTGCCGCTCTTCGACGAGTGGATCGGCCCGGTCTGCCGGCCGGAGCTCGCGGAAGGGCTCCGGGCCGGGGTGCCCGTCGCCCTGCTGCACACCGCCACCCGGCCGGCCGCCTGGGCCGACTGGCGCCGCCTGACCGACCGGGCACCGTCCGTGGACGGCGAGCAGACCTTCGAGCACTTCTACCTCGCGCTCCAGGCCGCCGTCGCCGGCGTGGGCGTCGCCGTCGGCCCGTACGCACTCGTCCGCGACGACCTCGTACGGGGCCAACTGGCCGCCCCGTACGGCTTCGTCGCGGACGGCACGGGGTACGGGCTGCTCAGCCCGCGCCCGCCGGAGCGGGACGCGCGGACCGCCGCGCTGCTCGGCTGGCTGCGCGAGCAGGCGGCGGACCTTACTCCGCCCGCCCCGTGCCGCTTCAGTTGAGCGGGACGGTGCGGATCGCCCGTGCCCGCGCCTGACCCGCGTCGGGCACGGGCACGCTCCTGACTCCCTTGTCCGTGGAGTAGGCGGCCGCCCCGGCGCCGACCGGCGTCGTGGTCATGGGCCGGTCCGCGGCGCAGCGCTGCTTCTCCGCCTCGGCCATCGGTCCGGTGCGCTGCAGCAGCCGGTCGGGCGTCCCGCGCGAGGGCCCGTCGATCACGGCGTGCAGCCGGTAGTCGTCCTTCTTGCTGAGGAACCAGCCCTCGACGCGCTCCCGGCTGGGCTGGAGCTCGATCCAGCTGACCTCGCCCGGCTGGATGTGTTCCACGACGTTGCGCTGCTCGCCGCTGAACCACTGCCAGGCGCGCTGCCAGCCCTTCTCGTACGCGAGGGAGAACTGGGCGGCGATCGGCGTGCTCTTGATCCGCTTCTCGTCCTCGGTGCGGTCGCCCGTGGTGGGCAGCTTGGCCGCGTCGATCAGGGCGATGCCGTCGGCGGCGTAGGTCTGGGAGACGCTGTCGTAGGCCCGCTCGGCGAAGGAGACGACCCGGGTGTGTTCGAGGGTGTTGCGGGTGCAGTTGACGAACGCCTCGCCGACGACCCGGGCCCGGTCGTAGTAGCGGAAGGAGGTGCGGAAGTCGGGCCGGAAGACGCAGGAGTTCTCGCCGTTGCAGGCCCGGGCCGCGTTGGACAGGGTGGCCTCGCGCTCGTTGCCCTTGAACGCCTCCGCCCTGCCCAGGTCGGTCTTGTCGACGGTCTTGTCGAGCGCGGGCGGGACCTCGACGGCGCGGACACGGGCGATCATCGGGCTGCAGGCCGGCGGGATCTTGGGGTCGGCGAGCCTGGAGGTGAAGGCGAGCATCGGCTCGTTCTCGTTGGCGGTGAAGGCGTAGGTCCGCTTGGTCCAGACGCCGGATCCCGGCTTGCCCTTGACCCGGTCCGGGTCGCCGGCGGTGGTGACGTCCGTGACCGTGCCGCCGGAGCCCTGGACGCTGTACGGCTGTCCGCTCGCGACCTGTTCGCCGGTGCAGTCCTTGGAGACGGACGGGCTGTCCTCGTAACTGACCGTGACCTGGGCGCCCTTGCGGACGCCTCGGAGCCGCTGGCTGAGGGTGTTGCCGCCCTTGTCGAGGCCGACGCCGTAGGAGTCGTCGGTGCGGCCGGACGCGGACGGTGAGAAGCGCTGGTTGAGGCCGTTCCAGAAGTCGAGGCCGACGGTGGTGGGGCCCGCGGCGGTGGTGGCGGGGTCGGCGAAGTCGCCGTTGAGCACGTCGACGGTCTGGGAGGCGGCGGCTTCGCCGGGGGCTTGGGCGGCGGCCGGGGAGCCGGCGAGGGCGGCGGGGAGCAGCAGGCTCGCCGCCGCGAGGGCGCGGAGAGAGGAAGACATGGGGACGGACTCCTCGTGTGGGGGAGGTGGTGCGTGCCAGGGGCGGGACGGGGAGGTGGGGGCTCAGGAACCGCTGCGGTCGGGTCGCAGGACGTCGACCCGCTTCGGTACGGCTCCGGGGGCGAGTGCGTCACGGGCGGGCAGCGAACGCGGGGACGACGGCGGGCCGGGGTTGGGGGCGGTGCCGCCGGCCGTGTTGCCCGTGGGGCGGGTGCGGCCGCACAGGTTGGCCGGGGCGGCGTAGGTCTGGGCGACGAAGCTGCTGGAGTTGACCATGGAGGGGCTGTCCACGGCGATCCCGGAGATCTGCGAGCCGGAGTCGGCGACGAGCTTGCCGACGACCCGCCGCATGGCGGCGCTCGCGCCGAACACCAGCATGTCGTAAGGCTTGACGGTGGTCTTGTAGGTCGTCGTCTCGGTGTTGTCGATCGTCCACGACTTGGAGTACGTGGCCTTGAAGGCCGCCTCGAAGGCGAGTTTGGCGCTCATCGAGCCGGCCACCTTGCCGCCGGCCGCGACGCTGGTCTTGGTGCCGTTCGTGGAGGTCGGGCCGTCCTTGAGGTTCGGCGTCTTGTGCTCGCTGGTCATGTCGTTGGTGAGGTTGGTGGTGACCTCGCCGGAGGCGGTGATGGTGCCCTCGGCGGTGATCTTGCCGGAGATCTCGCCGCCGATGTTGTCGGTGCTGGTGGTGCGCAGGGTGACCGTGCGGTCGACGCTCATGTCGCTCTCGGTGCAGTTGACGACCGAGTTGCCGAGGGACCGGACGGCGGTCGCGAACTCGCGCCCCTGCTTGGGGTCGATGACGAAGCGGCAGGCGTCGGGCTTGGTGTCGCAGTACTTCAGGACGTCGGCGACCTTCGCCGGGCGTCCGTCGGCGGCGACGGCGGTCGGGGCCGGCGGCTCGCCGGGCCCCTCGTCCGCGCCGGCGGCGACCGGGGCGAGGGGCCCGGCCAGGCCGAGGGCCAGGGCGGGGAAGAGGGCGGGGAGCAGGAGCAGCGCGGGACGGCGCGAGGGCATGGGCATCCCTTCGGGACGGGGTGTACGGCGTGGGAGGCGGTACGGCGATGGGGCGACGTACGGCGATGGGTCAGGAGGGGCCGGAGGGGCCGGAGGGGCCGGAGGGGCCGGGGCGTCAGGAGCCGAGCAGCGAGCAGAGCTGCGACACCGGGAACGGAGACAGTGCCGGGTCGGCGGAGCCCGCGGGGAGCGAGGCCGGGAAGTCGGCGCAGGTGGCGCCCCCGACCTCGGCGGCGCTGCTGGTCGTCTCCGGCTTGAAGCCGTTGACGGCGGCGGTCATGTCGTCCATGCCCTTCTGCTCGCCGTTGTTGCCCTTGGCGAGCCCGGACATGCAGGCGTCCGCGCCCGACGAGCCGGGCTTGCACTTCTCCAGGTCCTTGCCGATCTCCTTGATGTCCTTGTCGGCCTGGGTGGCGGACTCCTTGGTCTTCTTCTTCTCGGCCGCGATCTCCTTCGCCTCGTTGGCGTTGGTCTCCTTGTCCAGGCACTCCTGGTCGTCCGGCTTGCACTCCTCCGCGAAGGCGACGGAAGCGGCGGTGGCCGCCGCTCCGCCCGACAGGACGAGCGCGGAGGCGAGGACGGCGGCGCCGAGCACTCTCCGTACGGACGCGGTGTGACGGCGGACTCGGGCGGCTGCGGGCATGGCAACTCCCTGGGAACGGGGGCGGATTGACCGGTGGGGGAACGGGCGCGGCGACCACGGCAGGGACCGCCATCAAGATCGCCAAGCGCATGCCGACGCTAACCGGACCGGTCCCGGAGCCACGGCAGGACACACGGCGCGGCGCGGGCCCCGACGCCCGCTCACCGCATCGGCGGAGCGCACCCGAGGTCCGCCGGACGGGCTGCCAACATTGCCGCCCGGAGTAGCGGTTCGGGCGGTGCGGCGGGACCCGTCCGGATGGATTCCCGGGCCGGTCGGTGACGGTTGCGGGCCCGCCTCGCGCGGGGTCTCACCCGCCCGGCCGCCGCCGGCCGGCGGCTCCGCCCACGGAGCACGCCCGCCCCGGCGCACACCGCCACGATCCGGTGAATTCGGCCCCACGGCGACGGTCTCGAACAGCGGTCCGCCAAACGGCTGTTTCAACGCTCCCGGATCGCGCCGGTGATCGCCCTCGGCAAGGCTGCTGCTGTGTCCGACGGCCTGTCCCGGCCGTCCGGACGGTCCCGGGCGCGCCATGCCCGCGGGCCGACGCCCTCCCCGTACGAGCTCGTGCGTCCCCGCATGCCCTCGTACGGCCTCACGAAGGAGAGCAGCACCATGTCCCGATCACGACGCGCTCCCCTGCGCCGCCGGCTCCGCTGGAGCCTCGCCGCCGTCACCGGAGTCGCCGCGCTCACCGCGCTTCCCGCCCTGGCCCCCGCAGCCACGGCCAACGAGGCCGCGCCGACCGTCCTCGCCTGGGGCGCCGGCCGCACCGGGCAGCTGGGCAACGGCACGCTCAACGACAGCCTGTCCCCCACCTCGGTCACCAGTCTCTTCCGCGGCGACGTCGACCAGATGTCGGCCGGCGGCACCTCCTCGGCGGACTCGTTCGTGCTCGCCCGCACCGACAAGACCGTGAAGTCCTGGGGACACAACTCCTCGGGCCAGCTCGGCAACGGCGGCAACGACAACCAGACCGTGCCGGCCACCGTGCCGCGCCTGAACAACATCAAGGACATCGCGGCCGGCGGGAAGCACGCCCTCGCGCTCGACACCAGCGGCCAGGTCTACTCCTGGGGCGACAACTCCTACGGCCAGCTCGGCAACAACCGCACCGGCGACAGCCGCGTCTATCCGGACCGCGTCCAGGGCATGCCCAAAGTCAAACAGATCTCGGCCGGCTGCGACTTCAGCCTCGCGCTCCTGGAGAACGGCAAGGTGTACGCGTGGGGCCGCGGCATCCACGGCCAGCTCGGCACCGGCAGCCGGGCCACCAGCTCCGTACCCCGGCAGGTGAAGGGTCTGGAGAACATCGTCTCCATCGACGCGGGCTGCTACCACGCGCTCGCCCTGACCTCCGACGACACCGTCAAGTCCTGGGGCTACAACCTCTACGGCCAGCTGGGCAACTCCAGCACCAAGTCCGCCACCGAACCGGTCGACGTCGACTGGCTGGAGGGCGTCTCCCGGATCGAGGCGGGCGCCTTCCACAACTACGCCGTCATGAGCGACAGCCACGTCTGGGGCTGGGGCAACAACCAGTACGGCCAGCTCCTCGAGTCGGACGAGGCCACCGACTCCGACATCTCGCTGACCAACCGCACCGCCCCGGTCGAGATCCCGCGCCTTGAGGGCGTCCAGCACCTCGCGGCGGGCGCGCGCCACGGCGTCGCGATCATCGCGGACACGGTCGACACCTGGGGCAACAACAGCGAGGGCCAGCTCGGCAACGGCACGACCGTGTCCCGCTTCTCGCCGGTGCAGGTGCTCGACGAGGGATCGAAGATCAAGGACGTGGTGGCATCGCTGGGCGGCAACACGACGTACGCGTACTGAGCGGGGTGCGTCGCTGATGACGTACTCCTTCGTACGGATCGCCACCGTGCTGGCCGCGGTCGTCGCCCTGGCCGCCCCGGCGCACGCCGAACCGAGTGATCCATGGGTGCGGGCCTGGGGCCAGAACAACTCGGGCCAGCTCGGCAACGGCTCGACGCTCGACCAGCTCACGCCCTCGCCGGTACAGGGTCTCGCCCGGACCGACGTGCGGGAGCTGACGAGCGGAGGCTGGGCCGCCAACCAGGTCTTCGGCCTCGCGCTGCTGAACGACGGCACGGTGCGGTCATGGGGCGGCAACGTGAACGGGCAGCTCGGCGACGGCACCACCGTCAACCGGGGCTTCCCGGCGGCGGTCGCCGGGCTCTCCGGGGCCTCCGGCATCGCGGCGGGCCTCGACTTCGCCCTGGCCCTGCGGGACGGACGGATGCTCGCCTGGGGCAATGACAGCTACGGGCAGCTCGGCGACGGTCTGCCCAATGCGACCGGGGTGGTCACACGTCCGATCGCCGTCCAGAGCCTGAACAAGGTCAAGCGGATCTCGGCCGGCTGTCAGTTCGCCGTCGCCCTGCGCGAGGACGGCACCGTCTGGACCTGGGGCCGGAACCACGAGGGCCAGCTCGGCGACGGCACCACGGACGACCGCGCCACCCCGAGGCGGGTGCCCGGCCTGGAGAACATCGTCGCCGTCCGGGCCGGCTGCCGTCACGTCCTCGCACTCACCGCCGACCACACCGTCAAGGCGTGGGGGCGCAACGGCAACGGGGAGCTGGGTAACGACAGCACCGAGCCCAGCCCCTCCCCCGTCGACGTCAAGCTGCTGGACGGCGTCGCCGAGATCTTCGCCGGTCCCTATCACAATTTCGCGCTCCTCGACGACGGCAGTGTCCGGGCCTGGGGCGCGAACTGGCAGGGCCAGCTCGGGGACGGCACCAGGACGGACCAGAGCATCCCCGTGCCGCTTCCCGAGCTGAACGGCGTCACCTCGCTACTGGGCGGCTACAACTTCAGCCTCGCCCTGCTCGACGACCAGTCCGTCCTGGCCTGGGGCGAGAACGACCTCGGCCAGCTCGGCGACGGCAGCACCACCTCCTCCTCGGCGCCGGTCGTCGCGCTGCCCCCCGGCAGCGGCACGACCAGGCTGGCGACCGCCACGTCGTGGAAGTCCAGCTACGCCTACTGACCTCACCCTCCACATCCGAAAGGCACGCAGATGACCCCACCCCTGCGTCTCACCCTCCTCGCCGCCCTGTCCCTCGCGGCGCTCCCCCTCACCCCCGCCCACGCCCAGTCCCGCGCCGGCACCGACCCCTGGGTCCGCTCCTGGGGCGAGAACGCCCAGGGGCAGCTCGGCAACGGCTCCACGCTCGCCCAGCAGACCCCCTCGGCCGTCACCGGCATCGCCCGTGACGACGTCCGCAAGCTCTCCGGCGGCGGCACGGGCACCGGCACCGGCGCCGCCCTCACCGCGTTCGCCGTGGCGCTCCTCAAGGACGGCACCGTGGAGTCGTGGGGCGCCAACGGCGTCGGCCAGCTCGGCAACGGCACCACCACCGCCCAGAGCTTCCCCGGCACCGTCGCCGGGCTCACCGGCGTCAGCGCGATCTCGGCCGGCCTCAACCACGTCCTCGCGGTGAAGAGCGGGCGGATCCTCGCCTGGGGCAGCAACGCCTCCAGCCAGCTCGGCACCGGCAAGGACACCACCAACCCGGCCAAGACTCCGCTGCCCGTGCAGAGCCTGGACAAGGTGAAGGACGTCGGCGCGGGCTGTGACTTCAGCGTGGCGCTGCGCCAGGACGGCACCGTCTGGACCTGGGGCAAGGGCGACAACGGGCGGCTCGGCACCGGCAACAACACCACCCGCGACACCCCGCAGCAGGTACCGGACGTGACCGACGTCGAGTCGATCTCGGTGGGCTGCGAGTACGTCCTCGCGCTGACCGCCGACGGCACGGTCAAGGCATGGGGCAAGGGCACCGAGGGCCAGCTCGGCAACGACACCACCACGGACAGCAACAAGGCCGTGGACGTCGCCTACCTCGACGCCGTCGCCAAGGTCTTCGCGACCAACGCGACCGGCTTCGCGATCCTGGACGACGGCAGCGTGGCCGGCTGGGGCAAGAACTCCGACCGGCAGCTCGGCGACGGCACGGCCGCCAACCGGACCACCGCCGTCGTGCTCGACCAGCTCGTGGGCGTGCAGGACATCGCGGGCGGCGCCGACTACACCATCGCCGCGCTCGACAACGGCTCGGTGATCGGCTGGGGCGCCAACGCGGCCGCCCAGCTCGGCGACGGGACGACGACCGCGACCACCGGGACGGCGACCACGACGGCGCTGCCGCCCGGCAGCGCGATCACCCATGTCTCGACGACGATGACCGGGAAGTCCAGCTTCGCCTACTGAGCGCCACACGCGGCTCACCCCCCGTCCTGGACAGGACCCCGGCCCGGGTCCGCCCTGGCCAGGACGGGGACAAAGCTGGCAGGATCGCGCCATGCCCGCCGCACTCTCCCGCACCGCCCGCCGCCGCCTCCTCCAGGTCTCGGCGGCTTTCCTGGTGGTCGCGGGCGTGCTCGTGTGGTGGCTGGTTCCGTTCGGCGCGAAGACGCCGAGCGGGCACATCACCTTCAGCACCGGCGTACCGACGGGCGTCTACCAGAAGTACGGAGCGCTGCTCCAGCGCGCGCTGGCCAAGGACCTGCCGGACGTCTCGATAACGCTGAAGGACAGCGAGGGCTCGCAGCAGAACCTCGCCCGGCTCGCCTCGGGCGAGGCCGACTTCACGGTGGCGACGGCGGACGCGGTGGCCCAGTACCAGCGCGACCGCAAGCCCGGCTTCGAGCACCTGCGCGGCTGCGCGCGGCTCTACGACGACTACGTGCAGCTCGTGGTCCGCAAGGGCTCGTCCATCCAGTCGGTGGCCGATCTGCGCGGGCTGCGCGTCGGCGTCGGCCAGTCCGGGTCGGGCGTGCGGCTGATCGCCGACCGGGTCCTGGCGGCGGCCGGGCTCACCCCGGACGTGGACGTGAAGCCCGTGTCGGCGGGCATCGACACCATGCCGGGGCTCATGGAGCACGGGAAGCTGGACGCGTTCTTCTGGTCGGGCGGGCTGCCCACCCAGGCCGTGCAGGAGCTGTCCGAGCGGCTGCCGATCCGGCTGGTGCCGCTGGACGCGGCCCTGGTGGACAGCCTGCACGACGTGGGCGAGTCCACCCGCTTCTACCGCTCGGCGGTGATCCCGGCCGACGCCTACACGCTCGCCCAGGACGGCAACCCGGTGGAGACGCTGGCGGTGGCGAACATCCTGGTCACCATGGACACGGCCGACCCGGACCTGGTCGAGGGCATCACCCGTACGGTGATCGGCAGCCGCGACGGGATCGGCAACCAGGTGCACCCGGCGCAGCTGGTGGACCTGCGGACCGCGATCTACACCGACCCGATCCCGCTGCACGAGGGCGCCCGGCGGTACTACCGCTCCGTGAAGCCCTGATCGTTCGCGCCCCGCGGGTCGTCGCGCGGCACGCGGACGGTCACCTTCAGGCCGTGCGGCTCGTTCCGCGCGTACGTGATCGTGGCGTGGCCCGCCGCGAGCAGCACCCTGGCGATGGACAGGCCGAGGCCCGAACCCTTGACGTTCTGGTGGCGGCCCGAGCGCCAGAAGCGGTCGCCGACGCGCTCCAGCTCCTCGTCGGTGAGCCCGGGCCCGTGGTCGGCGATCTCGATCTCGACGAGGCGCCCGCCGCGGGTGAGCCGGACGGCGACGTTGACGTCCTCGCCCGCCGGGGTGAACTTCAGCGCGTTGTCGATCACCGCGTCGAGCGCGCTGGACAGCGCCACCGGGTCCGCCCAGGCGGTCAGGGCGGCGGTGTCGGCGACGATCGCCACGCCCTTCTCGTCGCCGACCGGGCGCCAGGAGGCGACCCGCTCGGCGGTGAGCGCGCCGATGTCGGTGAGCCGCAGGTCGGCGGCGGTGTGCTCGGCGAGCGCGAGGTCGAGCAGGTCGTCGAGGACCTGCGCGAGCCGCTTGCCCTCGGTGCGTACGGAGGCGATCTCCTCGTTGCCCTCGGGCAGTTCGAGGGCGAGCAGCTCGATGCGCAGGAGCAGCGCGGCGAGCGGGTTGCGCAGCTGGTGGGAGGCGTCGGCGACGAAGGCCCGCTGCTGTTCGAGGACGTCCTCGACGTGGTCGGCCATCTCGTTGAACGAGTCGGTGAGCCGCCGCAGTTCGGGCGGTCCGCCGGCGGCGGCGACGCGGGACTTCAGCCGGCCGGTGGCGATGTCGTGGGTGGCCGCGTCCAGGACGCGTACGGGCCGGAGCACCCAGCCGGTGAGCCGGAAGGCGGCGCCGACGGCGAGCAGCATGGCGGCGGCCTCGCCGGCGAAGATCAGCAGCCAGCCGTGCAGGATGCGGGAGCGCAGCTCGCCGGTGGGCGAGTCGGTGACGACGACGGCGACGACGTCCCCGTCGCGCACCACCGGTGAGGCGACGATCAGCCGGGCGTTGCCCTGCCAGGGCCAGACCTGCGAGGGGTCGTGGCTGCGGCGGCCGAGCAGCGCCTCGTTGAAGGCGCGTCTGGCCTCGCCGTCGTACGGGACGACCCAGTCCTCGGGGGCGGCGGCCATGGACCGGTTGTCGCGGTAGAAGATGCCGGCCCGGATCCCGTACACCTCGTGGTAGCTGTCGAGTTCGCGGCTGAGGGTGGTGCGTCGCTCGTCGAACACGAAGCGGTTCTCGCTGACGAACTGGGCGAGGGCGGCGAAGCGGGCGGAGTCGTCGAGCCGGTCGACCACCACCCGCTGCTGCTCGGAGGCGGCGGTGCTGGCGGCCAGCGGGAAGCCGAGAGCGAGCAGGACGCCGGCCATCAGGACGATCAGGAGCGGGAGGAGACGGGTGCGCACGGGAGGTCGGGGCCGGGCTTACGCGGAGGGCGGGACCAGGCGGTAGCCGACGCCCCGCACGGTCTCGATCAGGGTGGGCATGCGCAACTTCGAGCGCAGGGAGGCGACATGGACCTCCAGGGTGCGGCCGGTGCCCTCCCAGCTGGTCTGCCAGACCTCGCTGATGATCTGCTCGCGGCGGAACACCACGCCGGGCCGCTGGGCGAGCAGCGCGAGGAGGTCGAACTCCTTGCGGGTGAGCGGGACTACCTCGCCGTCGACGCTGACCCGGCGGGTGGGCAGCTCGATGGTGACGGAGCCGAGCCGCAGGGTGGTGCTGTCCTCGCCGGTGCCGGTGGTCTCCTCGCCGGCGGCGCTGCGCCGGCTGACGGCGTGGATGCGGGCGAGCAGCTCACCGGTGTCGTAGGGCTTGACGACGTAGTCGTCGGCGCCGAGATTGAGGCCGTGGATCCGGGAGCGCACGTCGGAGCGGGCGGTCACCATGATCACGGGGGTGCTGGTGAGCTTACGGATGCGGCCGCAGACCTGGTATCCGTCCAGGTCCGGCAGGCCGAGGTCGAGCAGGATCACCCCGTACGAGGGGCGCTCGCCGTGGGCGGCGGGCAGCACGGCCTGCAGCGCCTCCTCGCCGTTGCGGGCGTGGGTGACGGAGAAGCCGTGCTTGGCGAGGATCGCGGAGAGCGCGGCGGCGACGTGGTCGTCGTCTTCGACGAGCAGCAGTCTCATGGGCCCTCCTCCTTCGATCTCTGCGGGTGCTCTGCGTGCGCTCCGGGGGCGCTCTGCGTGTGGCGGTGAGTGCGGCCACCCGCGGGGTGATGACTATCTGTGTACCAGGGCACGGAGGTTACGGGCCATACCGTTCACGCAGAGTATCCGGTCGCGACCCTATCGTTATGCTCAAACTTCGCTCAGATGTGATGACGCTCGTCCCGCCCGATCTCTAGTGTCCAACCCAACCGAGCAGGACGGAGCGAGAAGCCGATGAGCGGAGTGTCAGTGACCAAGGGTTCGCAGGACGCCGTGCGGGCGACGGACGACCTGGTCGTGCTGTCCGCCGTGAACAAGCACTTCGGCGCGCTGCACGTGCTCCAGGACATCGATCTGACGATCCACCGCGGCGAGGTCGTGGTGGTCATCGGTCCGTCCGGGTCCGGCAAGTCCACGCTGTGCCGCACCATCAACCGCCTGGAGACGATCGACTCCGGCAGCATCACCATCGACGGGAAGCCGCTGCCCCAGGAGGGCAGGGAGCTGGCGCGGCTGCGGTCCGACGTCGGCATGGTCTTCCAGTCCTTCAACCTCTTCGCGCACAAGACCGTGCTCGAGAACGTGATGCTGGGGCAGATCAAGGTCCGCGGCGTGGAGAAGAAGGCGGCCGAGGCCAAGGCCCGCGCCCTGCTCGACCGGGTCGGCGTCGGCACGCAGGCCGACAAGTACCCGGCGCAGCTGTCCGGCGGCCAGCAGCAGCGCGTGGCCATCGCCCGCGCGCTCGCCATGGGCCCGAAGGTCATCCTGTTCGACGAGCCGACCTCGGCCCTCGACCCGGAGATGATCAACGAGGTCCTGGACGTCATGCAGCAGCTGGCCGCGGAGGGCATGACGATGGTGGTCGTCACGCACGAGATGGGCTTCGCCCGCTCGGCCGCCAACCGCGTGGTGTTCATGGCGGACGGCCGGATCGTCGAACAGGCCACCCCGGACGAGTTCTTCAGCAACCCGCGCAGCGACCGCGCCAAGGACTTCCTGTCGAAGATCCTGCACCACTGACGTTCCCCGCGACCGCGCCACCGACGGTCCCCCAACCGCACCACTGGCGGTCCCTGTGATCCGTGCCCCTGGCGCCACGCGTCCGGAACTCCTTCGTCACTCCCGGCTACTTGCTGCACACTGACGATCAACTATCCACGACCTGAGGGATTTTCACGATGAAGCTCCGCAAGACCGCGGCCGTGGCCGTTGCCGTGCTCGCGCTGACCGCGACCGCCTGTGGCGGCAAGGAGGGCTCGGCCGGCGACAAGCCCGCCGCCAAGCCCGGCGACGCCGACGCCCCCGCGCTGCCCACGTACACCGTCTCCGGCGGTGTCGACCTGAACTCGCCGACCTTCAAGAAGGCCAAGGAGCGCGGCAAGCTGATCATCGGCTCCAAGGCCGACCAGCCGTACCTCGGCTTCGAGGACCAGGCCACGAAGAAGCGCTCCGGCTTCGACATCGAGATCGCCAAGATGATCGCCGCCGACCTCGGCTTCTCCGAGGACAAGATCGAGTGGAAGACGGTCGACTCGAAGCTCCGCGAGACGGCGATCGCCACGGGCCAGGTCGACTACTACGTCGGCACCTACACGATCAACGACAAGCGCAAGGCGCAGGTCGGCTTCGCCGGCCCGTACTACAAGGCCGGCGCCGACCTCCTGGTCCGCAAGGACGAGACCGCGATCACCGGCCCGGAGACCCTGAAGGGCAAGAAGGTCTGCTCGATCACGGGCTCGACCCCGCTCCAGGAGATCAAGAAGCCGAAGTACGGTGCGGAGACCGTCGAGCTCGGCAAGTACTCCGACTGCGTCCAGCAGCTGCTCACCAAGCAGGTCGACGCCGTCACCACCGACGACTCGATCCTGAAGGGCTACGCCGCCGCCAACGCCGGCAAGCTCAAGGTCGTCGGCAAGCCGTTCACCGAGGAGCCGTACGGCATCGGCATGAACAAGGACGACAAGGCCCTCCGCGACGAGGTGAACCGCATTCTCGAGTCGCACGAGAAGGACGGCACGTACAAGCGGATCTACGACGCCACCCTCGGCCTCTCCGGCTCGGCCTACACCGAGCCGCCGGCGGTCATCCGCTACTGAACCACCCCTGAGTGAGCGCCTCGTGGCACCGTCCCCCTCCCCTCGGTGCCACGGGGCGCCCCACCCCTGCCCGTAAGCCTGCCTCGCGCAAGCCTGCCGCCGACTGCCGACGCGGAGTCCTCATGAACGTACTGCTCGACAATTTCGCGGAGTTCCGCAACGGTTTCATAGGAACCGTGGAGATCACCGCCGTGAGCTCGGTCATCGCGCTGCTGCTCGGCGTCGTCATCGCCGGCTTCCGGGTCTCCCCCGTCCCCCCGCTGCGCTTCTTCGGCACCGCCTGGGTGACGCTGCTGCGCAACACCCCGCTGACGCTGCTCTTCCTGGTCTTCTTCTTCGTCGTCCCGGAGATCCTCTTCCCGGGCATGAGCCCCTTCGTGCTCGCCTCGCTCGCGCTCGGCTTCTACACCTCCTCGTTCGTCTGCGAGGCCGTCCGCTCCGGCATCAACACCGTGCCGCTCGGCCAGGCCGAGGCCGCCCGCTCGCTGGGCCTGACCTTCACGCAGACGCTGCGCCTGATCGTGCTGCCGCAGGCCACCCGGACCGTGCTGCCCCCGCTGAGCTCGATCTTCATCGCGCTGACCAAGAACTCGGCCATCGCCGGCGCGTTCAGCGTCACCGAACTGTTCGGCTGGCAGACCCTGATGAGCGAGCAGGGCTACGCGATCGTCCCGATCTTCCTCTGGGTCGCCCTCGCCTACCTCGTCATCACCTTCGCCATCAGCGGACTCTTCCGTCTCCTTGAGCGCAACCTGGAGGTCGCCCGATGAGCGCCAGCGTTCTCTTCGACACGCCCGGCCCCAAGGCCAAGGTCCGCAACCGGATCTACGCCGTCGTCGGCAGCCTCGCCATCCTCGCGCTGCTCGTCGTCAGCATCATGCGGCTGAGCGACAAGGGGCACCTCGACTACGCGATGTGGGACATCTTCAACTACGCGGGCATCCGGCAGAACATCGCCGACGCGCTGCTCGCCACCCTGAAGGCGTTCGGCCTCGCCGCCGTCGGCTCCCTCGTCCTCGGCGTCCTGCTCGCCGTCGGCCGGCTCTCCGACCACGCGGCGGTCCGCTGGGCGGCCACCGCCTTCATCGAGGTCTTCCGCTCGATCCCGCTGCTCATCACCATCTTCGCGGTGTGGGTCGGCTTCCTCACCGACTACTCGATGTGGGCGCTCGCGCTCGGCCTGTCGGTCTACAACGGCTGCGTCCAGGCCGAGGTGCTGCGTGCCGGCGTCAACGCGGTGCCGCGCGGCCAGCGCGAGGCGGCGTACGCGCTCGGCATGACCAAGACGCAGGTGATGACCAGCGTCCTGCTGCCGCAGGCCGTCCGGGCCATGCTGCCGACGATCATCAGCCAGCTGGTGGTCACCCTCAAGGACACGTCGCTCGGCTTCGTCATCCTCTACCCCGAGCTGCTCTACTCGGCCCGTCTGATCGCCTCCAACACGCTCGTCAACGGCCAGTACCCGTACGTGTCCGTGATCGTGGTCTTCGGCGCCATCTACATCGCGCTCTGCCTCGCCCTGTCCGCGCTCGCGACCTGGATCGAGAAGCGCGGCCGGCGGGCGAAGACGGGTATCAAGGTCTCCGACGCGGAGGCCCAGGCGGTCGTCGTCACCGCCGACGCCGGGCAGCACGGCGGCACCGGCGGGGCCGGTTCCGCACAGAACTGACGGCATGTGACATCATCCGGGGGCAGTGGCGACCGCCGCTGCCCTTGTCACTTGACGCACGCACCCGCAGTGGGTTGCATACGTTCTGTGATCAAGCTCCGGGCCCGCGCCACCCTCTGCTGTGCTTCCCGCGCGGCCGTACGGAACGAGACCGTACGGCCCTGCGCGCATTCAGGTTCAGGAGCCGCACCGTGGACCCGGTGATCATCGTGGGCGCGGGGCCCGTCGGCCTCGCGCTCTCCCTCGCCCTTGCCGCCCAGGACGTGCCCAGCGTCGTCCTCGACGAGACTCCGGGCAAAGAAGAACCGCGCCCCGCGCGCACCGTAGTGCTGCGCGCCGACATGGCCGCCCTGGTGGAGCGGCTCGGCTGCGCCACGCTGCGTGACGAGGGCCTGCGCTGGGTCGGCTGGCGCGCGATGCGCCGCCGCCAGCAGACCCGGCACGTCGCCCTCGACCTGGGCCTGCCGGGCGACGACGGCGCCGAGAACGGCCCGGAGGCCCCGGCCGCCCCGCTGCACGTCCCGCAGCACGCCCTCGCCCGCGGCCTGCGCGACGCCATCTCCAGGCAGCCGCTCGTCACCCTCGTCACCGACTCCCGGGTCGACACCATCGAGCAGGACGCGCTCGGTGTGCGCGCCCACACCCGGGGCCCGGCCGGCACCTGGTGGCGCGGCAGCCATCTGGTCGGCTGCGACGGCGCCCGCTCGATCGTGCGCAAGCTGCTCGGCGTCCGCTTCCCCGGCCGTACGGCGGTGGAACGGCACGCGGTCGCCGCGCTGCGCACCGAACTCCCCTGGGCCGGCGAGGCCCTGTTGCACCGTCAGCCGCCGTGGCGGGGTGTCGGCAACGAGATCGCGGCCCGGCCGCTGCCCGACGGGGTGTGGCGCATCGACTGGCTGCTGCCGCCGCGCGGCGACCTGGTCACCCCCGACGCGCTCGTCAGCCGTATCCGCGACACCCTGGCCGGCTGGTGCGAGGGCACCACCCCGGCGTACGAGCTGATCGACACCGGCGTCCACACCGTGCACCACCGGCTGGCGCGGCGCTGGCGGGTGGACCGGGTCCTCCTCGCCGGCGACGCGGCGCACCTGCTCGGCGCGGTCGGCACGCAGGGCGTCGACGAGGGGCTGCGGGACGTGGACAACCTGGCCTGGAAGCTGGCGCACACCTGGCACCACCCGGACGTCTCGCCCGTACTGCTCGACAGCTACCAGAGCGAGCGCCGGGCCGCCGTCGCCGCCCTGCTGCGCGCGGCCGACCAGGCGCTTCCGGTGCTGCGCGGCGGCGGGGGGCTGCGCACCATCCTGCCGGGCGGCGGACGAAGCCACGACACCCTGCTCACCGACGGGCACCTGGGCCGCGGTCCGCTGGGCGCGCTGCCCGCCTATCCGCACTCGCCGCTGGCGCCCGAGCCCGCCGAGGGCCGCATCCCGGTGGGCACGCCGGACGGCGCTCCGGTCGAGGACGTACGGGTGACCGCCCCCGACGGTACGACCGTACGGCTCCGGGACCGGCTCGGTCAGGGCCGGCTGCTCGTCGTGCTCGTCGCCCCGGGCACCGGGGTGTGGGACCGCCGGCACTGGGTGAGCGCGGGCGTGATGCCCCGGCTCGCCGAGGCCGTGGACGCGCTGCCCGCCCCGGCGGAGCTCCTGGTCACCGAGGCGTATCCGGGCGCGCCGGCCCACGCGGTGCTGCTCGTCCGTCCCGACGGCCATCTGGCCGCCGCCTTCGCCGGTGTGCGGCCGGAGGAGCTGCACGCGGCGGCGGACGCGGTACGGGGCGGGAGCGAGGCGGACGAGGCGGCGGAGGCGGACGTGGCGGACGAGGAGGTCGGCGCGGAAGCCAATTGACCGGCGCGGGTGTGCGTGGTGTACTCCGGAGCGTGACCGACACCCCTGTGCGCCTGTGGCGGAGGGTCCATGTGGACCTGATCCGTTACGCGGGCTGCGTGTGTCGCCCGTCCTGCTGAATTCGCCTCCCTTTCCCCGCTCGCGCACCCCGGACCGGTCGTGCGCGGCTTCGCGAACCTCAGGACGGTCATCCGTGCCACAGACCCCGCGCACCCTCACACCCGTTCCGGGCGGTCCCGTCTCCCCCGCCTCCCCTGTTTCCCCCAGCCAGGCCGATCTGCTGGACTTCGTCCGGCGCACGGCCGCCGACACCGCGCTGATCGACTCGCTTCCGCTCGACCCCGAGGGCCGTACCTGGGTGCGGCTCGACGGCCCGGGCGGCAGCGAGGCCTGGCTCATCGGCTGGCCGCCCGGCACGGGCACGGGCTGGCACGACCACGCCGAGTCGCTCGGCGCCTTCGCCACCGCTCGCGGCACCCTGCGCGAGAACTCCCTCGCGGTGCGGCTCCCGGCGGGCGGCTGGAAGAACCTGGAACTCGCCGACGACGTCGACCGCAGCCGCGTCCTCCCGGCCGGCCGCGGCCGGGCCTTCGGCCGCCACCATGTGCACGAGGTGCTGAACGAGTCCCCCGACGGCCACGCGGTCTCGGTGCACGCCTACTACCCGCCGCTCCCCCTGATCCGGCGCTTCAGCCGGACCGGCGCGGTCCTGTGCCTGGAGCAGGTCGAGCGCCCGGAGGACTGGCAGTGAGCGACGAACGGATCGGTATCGACGAACTGCTGGAGCGGGTACGGGCCGGGCTCGACCGGATCGACGCCCGAGCCGCCCACGCGGCCTACCGGGCGGGTGACGCCCTGCTGGTCGACACCCGCTACGCGGCCCTGCGCGAACGGGACGGCCTGATCCCGGGCGCCCTGGTCGTCGAGCGCAACGAACTGGAGTGGCGCCTCGACCCGCTCGGCAGCCATCGCCTCCCCGAGGCCGACAGCCACGATCTACGGGTCGTGGTCCTCTGCAACGAGGGCTACGCCTCCTCCCTCGCCGCCGAGTCCCTGCGCCGGCTGGGCCTGCGCCGCGCGACCGACGTCATCGGCGGCTTCCAGGCCTGGAAGGCGGCCGGCCTCCCGGTCCTGCTCCCGAGGCGGATTCGGACGGCCACGCCCTAGAACGGCCAGGCCCTAGACCGGTTCGTCCAGGCCCTCGGTGTCCTCGCCCTCATCCGCCAGGGCCTGGCGGACCACCCGCAGCGCCATGCCCTCGGGGTATCCCTTGCGGGCGAGCATGCCGGCGAGTCTGCGCAGCCGCCGGTCGCGGTCGAGGCCGCGGGTGGCGCGCAGCTTGCGGTCGACGAGCTCGCGCGCCCGGGCCTCCTCCTGGTCGGAGTCGAGCCGGTCGACCGCCTCCTGGATCAGGGTGGGGTCGACGCCCTTGGTGCGCAGCTCGCGGGCGAGGGCCCGGCGGGCCAGGCCCCGGCCGTGGTGCCGGGAGTCGACCCAGGCCCCGGCGAAGGCCGCGTCGTCGATGAGCCCGACGTCCTCGAAGCGGGAGAGCACCTCCTCGGCGACCTCGTCCGGGATCTCCCGCTTGCGCAGGGCGTCGGCGAGCTGCTTGCGGGTGCGGGGGGTCCCGGTGAGCAGGCGCAGGCAGATCGCCCGCGCCCGCTCAGCCGGGTCCTGGGACGACAGCTCCTTCTCGGCCCTCGACGAGTCGGGGCTGTCGTCCGGCCATTCGGTGCGACCGGTCACCGGGTCAGCTCTTGGCCGTGGTGGCCTTGGTCGCCTTGGCGGCCTTGGCCGGGGCCGGGACGGACTTGCCCGCCTCGTCGCCCGCCGCGTCCGTGCCGCTCGCGGCGTCCGCGCCCGGCTCCGCCGAGGGCTCCTCGGGCCGCACGCCGACGCCCAGCTTCTCCTTGATCTTCTTCTCGATCTCGTTGGCGAGGTCGGGGTTGTCCTTCAGGAAGTTGCGGGCGTTCTCCTTGCCCTGGCCGAGCTGGTCGCCCTCGTAGGTGTACCAGGCACCGGCCTTGCGGACGAAGCCGTGCTCCACGCCCATGTCGATCAGGCCGCCCTCGCGGCTGATGCCCTGGCCGTACAGGATGTCGAACTCGGCCTGCTTGAAGGGGGGCGCGACCTTGTTCTTGACGACCTTGCAGCGGGTGCGGTTGCCGACCGCCTCCGTGCCGTCCTTCAGGGTCTCGATGCGGCGGATGTCGATGCGCACCGAGGCGTAGAACTTCAGGGCGCGGCCACCGGTCGTGGTCTCCGGCGAGCCGAACATCACACCGATCTTCTCGCGGAGCTGGTTGATGAAGATCGCGGTGGTCTTGGACTGGTTGAGCGCGCTGGTGATCTTCCGCAGCGCCTGGCTCATCAGTCGGGCCTGGAGACCGACGTGCGAGTCGCCCATCTCGCCCTCGATCTCCGCGCGCGGGACGAGCGCGGCGACGGAGTCGATGACGATCAGGTCGAGGGCGCCGGAGCGGACCAGCATGTCGACGATCTCGAGGGCCTGCTCACCGTTGTCCGGCTGGGACAGGATGAGGTTGTCGATGTCGACGCCCAGCTTGCGGGCGTACTCGGGGTCGAGGGCGTGCTCGGCGTCCACGAAGGCGACCTGGCCGCCGGCCTTCTGCGCGTTGGCCACGGCGTGCAGGGTCAGGGTCGTCTTACCGGAGGACTCCGGCCCGTAGATCTCCACGACACGGCCGCGCGGCAGGCCGCCGACGCCGAGCGCGACGTCGAGGGCGGTCGAACCGGTCGGGATGACCTCGATCGGCTCCCTCGAGCGCTCTCCCATGCGCATGACGGCACCCTTGCCGAATTGCCGTTCAATCTGTGCGAGCGCGGCGTCGAGCGCCTTCTCGCGGTCGGTTCCTGCCATGGGTTCCACCCGGTTTGCTTGAGTCGATCGCTTCATGTGAAAGACGCTAACCCCTGCCACTGACAATGGGCCCCGGCGTCCCTCTCAGCCTGTGGATAACTCGGCGACAAGCCCGTGGTTCCAAGGCCCGGAAACCCATAAGAATGGATGTTCGATTTTGGTGTCAAGCGCACCACGCCGGTGCCGCACCCCCGCCCGCGGCTACTGCTCCTTCCGCTGGTGCAGCGCCCTCTGCAGCCGGGCGACGACCGCCTCCCCGTACCGCCGGTGGCCGTGCACGCGCGGGTCGTCGGTCACGTCGTACCGCTTCACGTAGGCACCGAGGAACGCCTGCAGGGTCGCGACGGCGGGGATGGCGATCAGGGCGCCGACCGCGCCGAGCAGGGCCGTGCCCGCGATGACCGAGCCGAAGGCCACGGCCGGATGGATGTCCACGGTCTTCGACGTCAGCTTGGGCTGCAGCATGTAGTTCTCGAACTGCTGGTAGACCACGACGAAGATCAGCACCCACAGCGCGTACCAGGGGTCCACGGTGAAGGCGATCAGCATCGGCAGGGCGCCCGCGAGGTAGGTGCCGATGGTCGGGATGAACTGCGAGACCAGGCCGACCCAGACGCCGAGCGCCGGCGCGTACGGCACGCCCAGGATCTCGAAGAGCACGAAGTGCGCCACGCCCGAGATCAGCGCCATCAGGCCGCGCGAGTAGAGGTAGCCGCCGGTCTTGTCGACGGCGATCTCCCAGGCCCGCAGGACCTCGGTCTGCTTGGCCGGCGGCAGCACGGAGCACAGCGCGCGGCGGAGGCGCGGCCCGTCGGCGGCGAAGTAGAAGGCGAAGAGGAAGATCGTCAGCAGCTTGAACATGCCGCCGAGCAGGGTCGCGGAGACGTCCAGGACGCCGGAGGCGCTGTTCTGCACGTACTTCTGCAGCCAGCCGGAGCGCAGCACGCTGTCCTGCACCGCGACCCGGGACAGCTCGGTGTGGAAGTGCTGGTTGATCCAGTTGATCAGCAGGTCGAGGTACTTGGGGAAGTTCTCGACCATGTCGACGATCTGGCCCGCGAGCATCGAGCCGAGCATCACGACGAAGCCGATGCCGGCGATCAGGACGGCGAAGAAGACCAGGAAGGTGGCGAGCCCCCGGCGCATCCCGCGCGCCGCCATCCGCCCGACGGCCGGCTCGATGGCGAGGGCCAGGAAGAAGGCGAGCAGGATGTTGACGAGCAGCCCGACGAGCTGGTGGAAGGCCCAGTCGCCGAGCTGGAAGCAGGCGTAGAGGGCCAGGGCGAGTATCAGGGCGCGGGGCAGCCAGCGGGGCATCCGCCCGGAGCCGCCCGCGACGGGTTCGGACGGGGGCGGGGCGGTCGCGGCCGGTTCCGTCACCGCCTGGGCGGGCGCGGCCTGCTCGGTCACGGTCGGGGCGGGCACGGCCGGGTCGGCGGTCACCGTAGGGGCCGTGCCGCCGCGAGGGCCGGGACGGGGGCCGGCCCCGTGGGCGGAACGGGGTTCGGGTCGGGGGTCGGGGTGGATGTCGTCACGGGTCTCGTCGTCGGTCTCGTCGTTCGCGTCAGTCGGGGCCACCCCGCCAGTCTCGCGCACCGCACGGACATTCCTGCCCGGACCCGTCACATCACCGCTTCTCGGCCGGCACCCCGATCGCCGTGCACACCGCCCGCCAGACGTCCTTGGCCTCCCAGCCGGCGTCCAGCGCCTCGTGCACCGTGCGTCCGCCGAGCTCCGACATCACATGGTCCCGGGCGAAGGTCTCGGCGTAGGACGCACCGAAGTGGTCGGTCATCCGTTCCCAGAAAATCGTCAACCGCATGACCCCAGTATCCCGCCCTCACGAGTGCAGCCCGGGCCGAAGCCCTTGTCAGACGCGGTTTCCCGCCTACGGTCGGAACATGGCCGGAAAACCTCCAGAAATCCCCGCTCCGTCCGCGTCCCCGCTCGAGTCGGTGTCGGGGTCCGCACACGCGTCGCCGCTCGCGCGGGCCGAGCGGTTCGTGTGGCTGACCGCCCGCGTGCTCGAACAGCGCCGGTTCGCCTACCACTTCCTGCGCGGCGGCGCGGACCCGGTCGAGGCCGCGCTCACCGCGTACCTCAACGAGGACGGCGGCTACGGCCACGCCCTCGAACCCGATCTGCGCGGACCGGTCAGCCAGCCCCTGCACACCGCGCACGCGCTGCGGGTGCTCGACTCCATCGGCCGGTGCGGCGGGCTGCGGGTCGAGCGGATCTGCCGCTATCTGACGGAGGTGTCCACCCACGACGGCGCGCTGCCCGCCGTCCACCCCTCCCAACGCGGCTATCCGACGGCGCCGTTCGTGCCCGTCGTCGACGCCCCGCCGAGCGAGCTGCTCGCCACCGGCCCGGTGGTCGGCCTACTGCACCGCAACCAGGTCTGGCACGCCTGGCTGTTCCGGGCGACCGAGTTCTGCTGGGCCGCCGTGGACGCCCTGGAGAAGTCCCATCCGTACGAGATCCAGGCCGCCGTCGCCTTCCTTGACGGCGTCCCGGACCGCGCCCGCGCCCAGGCGGCGAGCGACCGGCTCGGCCGCATGGTGCGCGAGCAGCGGCTCGCGGTGCTCGACCCGGCGCGGCCGGAGGACTATCCGGTCGCCGCGGGCTACGCGCCGGGCGAGCACCACTATCCGCACGACTACGCGCGCGTGCCGGACTCGCTCGCCCGTCGCTGGTTCACCGAGGAGGAGATGGCCCGGTCGCTCGACCACCTCGCCGCCGCCCAGGAGGCGGACGGCGGCTGGCCGATCGGCTGGCGCCAGTGGGCACCGGGCTCGGCACTGGAGTGGCGCCCGATCGTCACCGTGGAGGCCCTGCGGACGCTGCGCGCACACGGCCGGACGATCGGCTGACGGTGCCGGTCGCGTGCCGGTCGCCGGTCCTCCCGGCGGCCGTCAGCCGGTCAGTGCCCGCACTCCGGCCGTGACGAGCACGGCTGCGCCGACGACCACCAGGAACGGGGCCCTCAGGAGCAGCGCGACGGCCGCCGCGCCGAGGCCGGCGGCGCGGGCGTCGAGGGTGAGCGAGCCCTGGGCGCTGAAGGTCTGCTGGGCGGTGAGGGCCGCGAGCAGGGCGACCGGGACCAGCGCGGCGAGCTTCCGGACGAGCGGGCGCTCCAGGGTGTCGGCCGGGACGAGCAGGCCGAGCAGTTTGACCAGGTAGCAGCCGGCGGCCGTCAACGCGATGGCGATCCATACGTTCATCGGACGATCTCCTTGCGGCGGTCGCGGCGGCCCTGGAGCCAGAGCACGGCAGGTGCGGCGAGCGCGGCGGCCAGGACCGGCACGCCGGCCGGGAGCACGGGCAGCAGGCCCAGGCCGAGCAGTACGGCGAGGGCGGCGGTGGCCCGTTCGGTGGCGGTCTTCAGCATGGGCGCGAGCAGCGCGAGGAAGACCGCGGGCCCGGCCGCGTCCAGGCCCCAGACGCGGGTGTCGCCGATGGCCTCCGCGCCGAGCGCGCCGAGCAGCGTGGAGACGTTCCACAGCACGTACAGGCTGAGGCCGGTGACGGTGAAGCCGATGCGGGCGGCCCGCCGGGTGGGCTGGGCGAGGGCCACGGCCGTGGTCTCGTCGATCACCCACTGCGCGGCGAACGGCCGGACGAGCCGGCGCAGCGCGAGCAGCTGGGACAGGCGCAGCCCGTAGAAGGCGTTGCGGGTGCCGAGGAAGAAGGCCCCGGCGGCGGCCGTGAACGGGTTCCCGCCCGCCGCGAGCGCGCCCACCAGGGCGAACTGTGAGGCGCCGGTGAAGACGAACAGGCTCAGCACGCAGGTCTGGAGCAGGCTGAGCCCGGAGCCGGCCGAGGTCACGCCGAAGGCGAAGCCGGAGAGCCCGACGGCGACGCCGACCCCGAGGGCGTCGCGCACGACGGCGGCGTCGCTCTTGGCGGGGATCGCGGAGGGCTCGGGGGGCTCTTCACGTACGGGTATTGCGGGAGGTGCTGTCTGTTCTGCCACGTCAGCGACGGTACGAGGACGGTTCGCGGCCGGTCTTGTACGTTCTTGCGCCGGCCGTCCAGCGTCGGCCGCCCTACGCAGACCGCCCTCGGCCCCGTGCCCCGGTCAGCGTGCCTTGCGGGCCCGCTGGTACGCGCCCGGCGGCACCCCGATGCTGCGTGTGAAGTGCCGGTTGAGGTGCGACTGGTCGGTGAACCCGACGGTGACGGCCGCCTCCGCCGGTGGCGTCCCCGCGTCCAGGAGGCGCCGGGCCCGCCGGACCCGGGCGTCGGTCAGCCAGGTGTGCGGCGGCATCCCGTACGCGGCGCGGAACGCCCGCAGCAGCGCGAAGGGGCTGGTGCCGAGCTCTGCGGCGAGGAGCTCCAGGGTCGGCGGCTCGGCCATCCGCTCCTCCAGGAGCGCACGCGCGCGTGCCGCGTCCCGCGCGCCCGCCGCGCGCGGGGGCAGCGGGGTGATCCGGCCGCCGTGGCTTCGCAGCATCCGCGCGGTGAACAGCCTCAGCAAACTGTCGGCGGCGAGCGCGTTGCCCTCCTCGGCCGCCCGGTGCACGCCGACGACGAGCTGCGCCGCGTACGGGTCGTCCACGACGGGTGTGGTGAAGCCGACGCCGCCGCGCAGCGCGATCGTGTCGTCCGCGATGGCGCGGATCAGCTCGGCGTCGGGGTAGATCGTGCGGTACGTCCAGCCCTCGGGCACGCCGGCGTGCCCGGTGTGCGGGGTGTCGGGATTGACCAGCGCGATCTCGCCCGGCCCGGCATGCACGAGGTCGCTTCCGTAGTGGAACGCCTCGACGCCCTCCGTGATGGCCGCGAAGACGAAGCTCTCGTGCGTGTGCCGGGAGAACGACTTGCGCACGTAGTGCGCGTGCAGCAGATCCACCCCGGGCATTCCGACCGGCTGCCAGTACCGGGCCCGCTCCCCGGCCCGCCCCGAGCCACCGGCCGCGACACCGTCGCCGGGCGCGCCGCTCCGGTCGCCTTCGACGACGGCGTGTCCGCGCGGCCGCCCCGCGGCCCGGTCGGCGCTGCCCGAGCCGTTCCCGTCCTCGGGAGCCCCCGCACCCGCGTCCCCGGCACCTCGTGCGCCCGGTGCGCCGCTCCGGTCGCCCTCGGCGACCGCGTGTCCGCGCGGCGCTGCCTCCCGCCGCTTCCGGTCGTCCGCCATGGCTCGTACGGCAGCACCTCCACGCTCGTCCGCCCTGGCCCCCTCCCCCGCTCCGGCCGGCCGGGACGGGCCGGGTCCGCCGCGGCCGGGCGTCTCCGGGCCCGCCGCGCCGCGGCCGCCGGGCTCCGGCGCCGGAGCCGCCCGGCCCTCGTCCCCGTTCTGCGCGTCAGAACTCGCCATATCCTCATTCTGCGCCACCCCCGCAACCCGCCCGCCGCCAGGTTTCCCCAGGTCCGGGCGGTTGTCAGTGGCGGGGTGCACGATGGGGGGCATGGTCAGGTCCGCACTCGACTCGTTCTCCCCCGCGACCCGCAGCTGGTTCACCGGGGCCTTCACCGCGCCCACCGCCGCGCAGGAAGGTGCCTGGCGGGCCATCGGCGCGGGGTCCGACGTGCTCGTGGTGGCGCCGACCGGTTCCGGCAAGACGCTCGCCGCGTTCCTGGCCTCGCTCGACCGGCTGGCGGCCACGCCGCATCCCGCCGACGCGAAGAAGCGCTGCCGGGTGCTGTACGTGTCGCCGCTGAAGGCGCTCGCGGTCGACGTGGAGCGCAATCTGCGTTCGCCGCTGACCGGCATCCGCCAGGAGTCGGTGCGGCTCGGGCTGCCCGAGCCGGACGTCAAGGTGGGCATCCGCTCCGGCGACACCCCGGCCGCCGAGCGGCGGGCGCTCGCGACGCGGCCGCCGGACATCCTGATCACGACCCCCGAGTCGCTGTTCCTGATGCTGACGTCGGCCACGCGGGACGCGCTCGCGGGCGTGGAGACGGTGATCCTGGACGAGGTGCACGCGGTCGCCGGGACCAAGCGCGGCGCGCATCTGGCGCTGTCCCTGGAGCGGCTGGACGAGCTGCTGCCGCGCCCGGCCCGCCGGATCGGCCTGTCGGCGACGGTGCGGCCGGTTGAGGAGATCGCCCGCTACCTCTCGCCGCAGCGGAAGGTGGAGATCGTCCAGCCGCCGTCGGGCAAGGAGTTCGACCTCTCCGTGGTCGTGCCGGTGGAGGACATGGGCGAGCTGGGCGGATCGCCCGCGTCCGACGCGGCGGAGGGCGGCGACCGGCCGTCGATCTGGCCGCACGTGGAGGAGCGGATCGCCGATCTGGTGCAGGCGCACCGCTCGACCATCGTCTTCGCGAACTCGCGCCGCCTGGCCGAGCGGCTGTGCAACCGGCTGAACGAGATCGCGTACGAGCGCGCCACCGGCGAGGCCCTGCCGGACGGCGCGCCGCCCGCCGAGATCATGGCGCAGTCGGGCGCGGCGCAGGGCGCGCCGGCGCTGCTGGCGCGGGCGCACCACGGGTCGGTCTCCAAGGAGCAGCGTGCCCAGGTCGAGGAGGACCTGAAGGCGGGCCGGCTGCCGGCCGTGGTGGCGACGTCCAGCCTGGAGCTGGGCATCGACATGGGCGCGGTGGACCTGGTCGTGCAGGTCGAGTCGCCGCCGTCGGTGGCCTCCGGGCTGCAGCGCGTGGGCCGCGCGGGACACCAGGTGGGCGCGGTGTCGACGGGCGTGGTCTTCCCGAAGTACCGGGGCGACCTGGTGCAGTCGGCGGTGGTGACCGAGCGGATGCGGACCGGTTCCATCGAGTCGTTGCGGGTCCCGGCGAACCCGCTGGACGTGCTCGCCCAGCAGCTGGTGGCGATGGTCGCCCTGGACAGCTGGCAGTTCGACGACCTGCTGGCGACGGTCCGCCGGGCGGCGCCGTTCGCGGCGCTGCCGGAGTCGGCGTTCACGGCGGTCCTGGACATGCTGGCCGGCCGCTATCCCTCCGACGCCTTCGCCGAGCTGCGGCCCCGTGTGGTGTGGGACCGGGTGGCCGGCATGGTCACGGGCCGGCCCGGCGCCCAGCGGCTCGCCGTCACCTCGGGCGGCACCATTCCGGACCGGGGCCTCTTCGGGGTGTTCCTGGCCGGCTCCGACCCGAAGAAGGGCGGGGGCCGGGTCGGTGAGCTGGACGAGGAGATGGTGTACGAGTCGCGGGTCGGCGACGTCTTCACGCTCGGCACCACCTCCTGGCGCATCGAGGACATCACCCGCGACCGGGTCCTGGTCTCGCCCGCGCCGGGCGTGCCGGGCAGGCTGCCGTTCTGGAAGGGCGACCAGCTCGGCCGCCCGCTCGAACTGGGCCGCGCGGTCGGCGCGTTCCTGCGCGAGGTGGGTGCCCTGGCGCCGGACGACGCCCGGTTGCGGCTGCTCGCCGCCGGGCTCGACGCCTGGGCCGCGGAGAACGTGATCGCGTATCTGGCCGAGCAGCGCGAGGCGTGCGGCCATGTGCCGGACGACCGGACGATCCTGGTGGAGCGGTTCCGTGACGAGCTGGGCGACTGGCGGGTCGTCATCCACTCCCCGTTCGGCGCGCAGGTGCACGCTCCGTGGGCGCTGGCGCTGAGCGCCCGGCTCGCCGAGCGGTATGGGATGGACGCGCAGGTCATGCACGCCGACGACGGCATCGTGCTGCGCCTGCCGGACGCGGATCTGATGGGTCTCGACCTGCTCGACAGCGAGCCGGTGGACCCGGGCCGGTTCGCCGACACCACCTTCGACAGCGAGCAGGCGCCCGTCGGCGCCGCCGATGTCACCTTCGACAAGGGCGAGATCGAGCAGATCGTCACCGACCAGGTCGGCGGCTCGGCCCTGTTCGCCTCCCGGTTCCGGGAGTGCGCGGCGCGCGCCCTGCTGCTGCCCAAGCGCAACCCGGGCAAGCGCACCCCGCTGTGGCAGCAGCGGCAGCGGGCGGCGCAACTGCTCCAGGTGGCGAGCGAGTTCGGCTCCTTCCCGATCGTCCTGGAGGCGGTCCGCGAGTGCCTCCAGGACGTCTTCGACGTCCCCGGCCTTCGCGAGCTGATGGGCGATCTGGAGGCGCGCCGGGTCCGCCTGGTCGAGGTCACCACCCCCGAGCCGTCCCCGTTCGCCCGCTCGCTGCTCTTCGGTTACGTGGCGCAGTTCCTGTACGAGGGCGACTCCCCGCTCGCCGAGCGCCGGGCGGCCGCGCTCTCGCTCGACTCGCGGCTGCTCGCCGAGCTGCTCGGCCAGGCGGAGCTGCGCGAGCTGCTCGACGCGGACGTGCTCGCCGAGCTGGAGCGGGAGCTCCAGTGGCTCACCGAGGACCGGCGGATCAAGGACGTCGAGGGCGTCGCCGACCTGCTGCGGGTGCTCGGGCCGCTGACGGACGCGGAGCTGACCGAGCGCGGCGCGGAGGCCGACTGGGCGACGGAGCTCTGCCGGGCCCGGCGGGCGATCCGGGTGCGGATCGCGGGCGCCGACCGCTGGGCGGCGATCGAGGACGCGGGCCGGCTGCGGGACGCGCTCGGCACGGCGCTCCCGGTGGGCGTGCCGGAGGCGTTCACCGAGCCGGTGAAGGACCCGCTGGGCGATCTGCTCGCCCGCTTCGCCCGCACCCACGGCCCGTTCACCTCCTCGCAGGCGGCGGCCCGCTTCGGTCTCGGCCCGGCGGTCACCGACGGCGCCCTGCAGCGCCTGGCCGCCGCCGGCCGGGTGGTCCAGGGCGAGTTCCACCCGTCCGGTATCGGCCAGGAGTGGTGCGACGCCGCCGTGCTGCGCCGGCTGCGCCGCCGCTCCCTCGCCGCGCTGCGGCACGAGCTGGAGCCGGTCCCGCCGGCCGCGCTCGCCACCTTCCTGCCCCAGTGGCAGCATCTGGGCGGCAGCAGCCTGCGCGGGATCGACGGCCTGGCCCGGGCGATCGAGCAGCTCCAGGGCGCGCCGGTGCCCGCCTCCGCCCTGGAGAAGCTGATCCTGCCGTCCCGGGTGCGGGACTACGCGCCGGGCATGCTCGACGAGCTGACGACGACCGGCGAGGTCGTCTGGGCGGGTGCCGGGGCGCTGCCCGGCAAGGACGGCTGGATCTCGCTCTATCTGGCCGACGCGGCGCCGCTGCTCCTGCCGCCGCCGCACCCCCTGGAGCTGACCGGGCTCCACGAGTCGGTCCTGACCACGCTCTCCGGCGGGTACGGGCTGTTCTTCCGCCAGATCGCCGACCAGGTGCGGGCCACCACCCACCCGGACGCCACGGATCCGCAGCTCGCCGACGCCCTGTGGGACCTGGCCTGGTCCGGGCGGCTCACCAACGACACCCTGGCCCCGCTGCGCTCGCTGCTCGGCTCGGGGCGCACGGCAGGCTCGACGGCCCACCGTGCCCGCCGCACGGTCCCGCGCGGCCGGTACGGGACGCTGAGCGCGGCCGCCCGTCCGGCCTCCCGCACCGGGCCGCCCACGGTGAGCGGCCGCTGGTCGCTGCTGCCGCCGCTGGAGCCCGAGCCGACCCACCGCGCGCACGCCCTGGCCCGGACGCTCCTGGACCGGCACGGCGTGGTCACCCGGGGCGCGGTGGCCGCCGAGGGCGTCGAGGGCGGCTTCTCGGCGACGTACCGGATCCTGTCGGCCTTCGAGGACAGCGGGCAGGCCCGGCGCGGCTATGTGGTGGAAGGTCTGGGCGCCGCCCAGTTCGCCATGGACGGGGCGGTGGACCGGCTGCGCGCGGCGGCGAACGCGCGGGACCGGGGCGCCGAGGAGGCCGCCGGCCCGCGCGCGGTGGTGCTCGCGGCGGCCGATCCGGCGAACGCGTACGGGGCCTCCCTGTCCTGGCCCGAGCCACCGACCGGTGCCGGTCACAAGCCGGGCCGCAAGGCGGGCGCGATGGTCGTCCTGGTCGACGGCGAGCTGACGCTCTACATGGAGCGCGGCGGCAAGACACTGCTCTCCTGGCCCGTCGACCCGGACGCCCCGGCGCTCCGGGCGGCCGCCGAAGCCCTGGCGGCGGCCGCCCTGGCGGGCTCACTCGGCACGGTCACGGTGGAGCGGATCAACGGCGCGACGGCCCTGACCTCGCCCCTCGCCCGCCCGCTGGAAACCGCCGGCTTCCACGCCACACCCAGGGGCCTGCGCCTGCGGGCGTGACCCCGGCGGGCGTGGCCCGCGCGGGCGGCGGCCGGACGGGCCTGGGCCGGGCGGGGCGGGCGCGGGGCGGGCCGGGCCCGGGCGGGCGGGAGCCGGACGGGCCGGCGCGGGGCGGGG